>QKFE01000090.1 GCA_003252225.1 Kiritimatiellales bacterium
AACAGAAGATCGCAAAGGCCGCAAAGCATAGGCTGTTCATTCTTAGCGAACGTTGCGGACTTGGTGTTATAACGCAGCACCAATGCTAATAAACAAAAGTTATCACTCCAGTAAATTCTATAAATTTTACAAAACTCCGGTTTTTTGTCAGGTTATTGCGCATCGAAACGAACAAAGGTTTTAAAAACTAAACAGGAGAAAAAATGGTCAAAGTAGGACAACAGGTAGAGAACTTCAAAATGGCGGCTTTCCAGAACGACGAGATCAAAGAGATCCAGCTTTCGGATTATAAAGGGAAATGGGTAGTGATCGCGTTTTATCCGGCCGATTTCACCTTCGTCTGCCCGACTGAACTCGAAGATCTGGCTGCGCTCTACCCGAAATTTAAGGAAGCCGGCGCGGAAGTCATTTCCGTTTCAACCGATACCGCTTTCGTTCATAAAGCCTGGCACGATGAATCCCCGGCAATCGGTAAAGTCGACTACCCCATGGGCGCAGACCCGACCGGAACAGTCTCAAAACAGTTCGGTGTTTATATCGACGCGGAAGGGCTGGCTCTGCGCGGAACCTTTATCATCAACCCCGACGGCGTATTGAAAACCGCTGAAATCCACGATCTCGGCATCGGTCGTTCAGCCGCTGAGGCCCTGCGTAAACTCGAAGCAGCAAAATTTGTACACGAGCACGGTGATCAGGTTTGTCCGGCAAACTGGACCCCGGGCGGAGACACCCTGAAACCCGGACTTGACCTCGTTGGAAAGATCTAACTTCCCCTGGTTAGTTAACACCCCACCCCTGCCGCCTCCCGTCTCCTCCCCCTGACGGGGGGCGGCTTTTTTGTTTAGATGCGGTCTAATGTTCCCGCCAGCCCCTTTCCGGACTTTTTCACGGCTCGCATTCCAATATGCTTAAAACACTCACTGAAAAATCAACATAGGAGAATTAAAACGTGAAAAGCATAAAAGGAACTGAAACCGAAAAAAACCTGCTGAAATCATTTGCGGGCGAATCGCAGGCGCGCAACCGCTACACCTACTTTGCTTCCGTCGCAAAAAAGGAAGGTCTGGTACAGATTTCCGCCATGTTCGAGAAAACGGCAGATCAGGAAAAAGAACATGCCAAGCGCTTCTTCAAGCAGCTTGAAGGCGGCGGCGTGGAAATCACCGCGATGTTCCCGGCCGGCGTGATCGGCACAACGGCTGAAAACCTGAAAGCGGCGGCGGACGGCGAAAAGGAAGAATGGACGGAACTCTATCCGGCCTTCGCAGCCAAAGCGCGTGAAGAAGGTTTTGAAGCGGCAGCTGTCATCTGGGAAAAAATTTCGATCGCCGAAAAACAGCATGAAAAACAATACCGCGACCTGCTGGCAAACCTCGAAGCAGGAAAAGTCTTCAAGAAAGACGGCGTTGTAATCTGGCAGTGCCGCAACTGCGGATTCATCCACGAAGCGGCGGAAGCCCCGAATATGTGTCCGGCCTGCGCACACCCGCAGGCGCATTTTGAAGTGCTGGGTGAAAACTGGTAATTTATGCGAAAGGGCAGGTTTTTTCAGCCTGCCCTTTACGTTTTAGCCGACGGCGGTGAAGGCGCGCATTAAAAGCTTCATCGTCATTTTAACACCTTCAATGGGATCACCGGGATTGTCGCCTTCCCATTCGACGCCGATGTATCCGCGGTAACCGAATTCAGCGATGATTTTCATCATTTTAAAATAGTCCGTATTCACTTCGTTGCCTTCGGCGTCAAATTCGTGGCTTTTTGCACTGACCGCGCGGGCGAAAGGCATTAACTCCTCGACGCCTTTATAGCGGTCGTATTCTTCGGTTTCGCTGATTTTGAAGTTACCGAAATCGGGCAGTGTTCCGACGTTGGGCATATCGACCATTTCCATCACTCCGGCCAGCCAGGCGCCGTTGCTCGAAAGCCCGCCGTGGTTTTCGACGAGAACATTTACTTTCAGATCGCGCGCATAGTCGGCAATCAGACGGAGTCCGGTGGCAACCCGCAATTGCTGTTCGACGAAAGAACCTTCGCTTTGCGCATTCACCCGAATGGAGTGGCAGCCCAGCATGGCGGCGGTATCGATCCAGGGTTTGTGCTTTTCGAGCGTTTCCTCCCGTTCGGCTTTATCGGGAGATCCGACCCGGCCGCAGCCGTCGCACATAATCAGCAGGCTTTTCACGCCGGAATCTTCATTGCGCTTTTTCAGTTCAGCGAAATAGGGTGCGTTGCCTTTCCGCTTTTCATAAAAGGTGTTTACATATTCGACGCCGTCGATTCCGAACTCATCCATCGCAAAGCGGCCGAAATTCAGCGGATCGAGGTAGCCGGGCTGGCCGCGTTTGGTTTCGTGCATTTGCCGGAGCGACCACTGGGCAAGCGATATCTTAAAACGCCGCTCGTTCGCATACGTTTTCAGCACACTTCCCCCCAATGCCAATGCGGTACTTCCCAGAAACCCTGCCCGATTCATTTGTCTACACCTTTCTCTTGGATCTGGCGAAAGCGTAGCACGTTAGAAAATCGGAAGCCAGTTACTCCTTGCAGAAAATAAGTTTTTTCCCCACGAACGTATTCCGTGTGCATATTCGAAATCACCGACCGGCTCGGAACAAACGGTTACTTCATCTCCGTACCGCGCTTCGGCGAGGTAGTTTGCTTCAACCGACCGAAGCCGGTGCGTCCGGTGAAATTCCGCCGGAAGAGAGCCCAACATCCACTCGATATACCGCACATTATTGACATGCCCATTCATGTCGAGATCGCCATAATTGACATTTAGCGGCACTCCGCCCGTGCAGGAACAGGGGGGTACTTTCCCGAGTTTTTCCCCGAACACCTTCGGACCGACTCCCGGCAACCCTGTTTGCAGGTAAAACTCCGAACCGACCCGCTCACGTTTTTCTGTATCAATGACAAACCACGCCGTAGAGGCGAGCAGAACAGGGTTTCCGGACGGATCTTTAATTATAAAATCGCGATGAAAAAAGAGTCGGTCTCTGCCCGAGGGCCA
>QKFE01000066.1 GCA_003252225.1 Kiritimatiellales bacterium
GGACGGAAAACACGGCGGAGTTTTATTCGCAGATCGATTGCCTGCTTATTCCGTCCCGGTATGAAGGCGTACCGCTCGTCATGCTCGAAGCGCTGGCCCGCGGAATCCCGGTGATTGCCGGCGCGCGCGACGGAATGAAAGAGCTGCTTCCGCCCGAATGGATTTTTGAACCCGGAAATGCAAAAGCGCTGGTTCTGACATTCACCGCTATCCGCCATTCCGGGCGGGATCAAATCGGCGGACTACAGAAACAGATACGGGCCGAAATGACAAACGACCGTTTTAAGGAGGCTTTCCTCAAAACGGTCGTATCGCAATAGAACCCGAAAATGGATTACGCCTCTTTTTCCGCCTTCTTCGGCAGTTTCAGCTGAAGGTGCAGATCGCGGATCTGGTTGAATTCAACTTCGCCCGGCGCGCCCATCAGCAGATCCTGTGCTTTCTGGTTCATCGGGAAGGCAATCACTTCGCGGATATTCGGTTCATCGGCCAGCAGCATGATGATGCGGTCAACGCCCGGGGCGATGCCGGCGTGCGGCGGCGCGCCGTATTGGAACGCTTTGTAAAGGGCCGGGAATTTGCTTTCAACCACGCTCTTGCCATAGCCCGCAATTTCGAACGCCTTAATCATCAGTTCCGGGCTGTGATTACGCACTGCGCCGGAAGAAAGTTCAACGCCGTTGCAGACGATATCGTATTGATAGGCCAGAATTTCGAGCGGGTCTTTGTTCTGTAGCGCATCCATTCCGCCTTGCGGCATCGAGAACGGATTGTGCGAAAACTCAACTTTGCCTTCGTCGTTCAGCTCATACATCGGGAAGTCGACAATCCAGCAGAATTTAAACACGTTCGGATCAATCAGACCCAGCCGTTTGCCCAGTTCGTTGCGGACATGCGACCCGATTTCAGCGGCTTCTTTGGCTTTATCCGCAATAAAGAACATCACGTCGCCATCGCTCACTCCGCCGAGTTCTTTGAGCTGATTGAGCGTTTGCTCGGAAAGGAATTTTGCGATCGGGCTCTGTATTTCGCCGTCGATCCAGCGCAGGTAGCCGAGGCCTTTCGATCCGACGGACTGCGCAAATTTAATCATGTCGTCGAAAAATTTGCGGGATTCGCCGGCACAGCCTTTTGCCGCAATGGTTTTGACGACACCGCCGGAAGCAACCACTCCGGCGAATGCTTTAAAGTCGCAATCGCGGAACAGTTCGGTTGCATCCTGCATAATCAGCGGATTGCGGAGATCCGGCTTATCGGAGCCGTATTTTTCCATCGCCTCTTTATAAGGCAGGCGTTTGAACGGAATCGCATCAACCTGTTTATCGGAAAACTCGGTGAAGATTTTGTGCAGCACTTTTTCGTTCACTTCAAACACGTCGTCCTGCGTGGCGAACGCCAGTTCCATATCGAGCTGATAAAATTCGCCGGGCGAACGGTCGGCCCGCGCATCTTCGTCGCGGAAACAGGGGGCAATTTGAAAATAGCGGTCGAAACCGGAGGTCATCAACAGCTGTTTGAACTGCTGGGGCGCCTGCGGAAGGGCATAAAATTTACCGGGATGTACGCGGCTCGGAACGAGATAATCGCGCGCGCCTTCGGGCGAACTGTTCGTCAGAATCGGGGTCTGCATTTCCATAAAGCCTTCTGCGGTCATCAGTTCGCGGATACGGGCAATTACTTTGGAACGCAGAATAATGTTGTTGTGCAGGCTCTGGCGGCGGAGGTCGAGGAAGCGGTATTCTAGGCGCAGCGTTTCGTTGCACTCTTCCTCTTTGGCAACCTGAAACGGAATCACTTTGGCTTCGCCGAGGGTTTCCATATCTTCAGCCACAATTTCAATTTCGCCGGTTGCGAGTTTCGGGTTAACCGCTTCGGCAAAACGGGCGATCACTTTTCCGGTGAAACAGAGCGTAGATTCAACGCGCCAGTGATCGACACCTTTATAGAACGGCTGGGAGGGGTCGATGACAATCTGCGTCAGTCCGTAATGGTCGCGCAGGTCGATAAAAATGATGCCGCCGTGGTCGCGCACACTGTGCACCCAGCCGGAGAGTTTGACGGTTTCGTCGATGTTTTCTTTTCTCAGTTCGCCGCAATTATGTGTTCTGTATCTGTGCATGGTGTTCTCCTTGAGTGACGATTGAAAAGTGAGGCGTGATTATCCGTTTCCGGAAGTCACGATTCACGGCTCACGCATCACGAATGACGTCCTCTAAATTTTTCTCTTCCTGTGTTCCCTCCGCCAGATTTTTTACAACGGCGATTCCTTTAGCCAGTTCATCGTCACCGCGGATAATGACTTTCACAGCCCCCGACCGGTCAGCTTTGCGCATCTGCGCTTTCATGCTTTTCGCGGCCAGTTCCATACCGCAGCGGATGCCTTTGCTTCGAAGTGCGCGGGCCAGTTTCATATTTTCAGTCAACGCGGCCTCGCCGAGCGAAATCAGCCAAAGACCGCCCGCCGGGACAAATTGATCCGCCGTAATTCCGCAGGCTTCGAGCGAGGTAATCACCCGTTCCATTCCCATGGCAAAACCGACTCCCGGAATCGCTTTTTTTCCTAACGCAATTTCGTAGCGCCCGCCACCGGCAATCGCATTCTGAGCGCCGAGTGCCCCGTGTGTGATTTCCCAGACGGTGTGCACATAATAGTCGAGGCCGCGCACCAGCTTCGGATTGATTTCCGCTTCAATTCCCATGGCGTCCAGTGCGGAAATCACCTGATCCAAATAGGCGCGCGATTCTTCGCTCATAAATTCGAGCGCGGAAGGAATCTGATCAACAATGGCGCCGCAGCCTTCATTTTTACAATCGATTACGCGCAGCACATTTTCATCAATACGGCGCTGACAGTCCTCGCACAAATTCGGAACATGCGGCTCCAGCGCGTTTCGCAGACCATCAACAACCGGTTTGCGGTCGGACGGCAGCCCGCGGGTACTGATCTGTATTTTTGAGCCGTGCAGTCCCCACTCTTCGAGCAGGTGCTGCTGCAA
>QKFE01000163.1 GCA_003252225.1 Kiritimatiellales bacterium
GCGCGTAAGGGACTTTCACCCTCAAGTGGATGCGCCCTGCCGGGCGCACCACAAAAAACGCCGGTTCCAACCGGAACCGGCGTTCAAAAGTGGAGCGAGCGAAGAGATTCGAACTCTCGACATTCACCTTGGCAAGGTGAAGCTCTACCACTGAGCTACGCTCGCTTTTTCCGTTCCCGGCCTCCGCCCTGCCCGGACTTTAGCCTGCCCTATTTCTCCGCCTTTCGGGAAAACTGGCGGAGAGGGGGGGATTCGAACCCCCGGTACCTTGCGGTACACACGCTTTCCAAGCGTGCTCCTTAAACCACTCGGACACCTCTCCTTAAATGGAACGAGTCGGGAAAGCTACACAGTTCATTCCGGGAAAGCAACCGGCTTTTCCCGGAAATTTCCGCCCCGTTAACCCGCTCAACCGGAATGAAATCACCATTGCACCGACCGCTGGAAAATGGTTCCATCTGACCGATGAAAAAAGGGAACCTTTTCGTTGCGGGCCTGTACCTCTTGATGATGGTGCTGCTCCCCTTTTTGCATCTGATTCACGAATCCCACGCGGAAAACCCCGTTTCAAAAACGGAGTGCTGCCAACATGATAGCGGGCACAATACCGAAAACGAGCCGCACGACAGCGAACACTGCTCCCTCTGCCAGCTGCTGGTTTTGGCCGTTGAAAATACGGAGGCTCTGCCGCCACTCCAGAATTCATTCACCCTGATTCCGGTTTTCAGCAAACCGGAAACCGATCGTTCCATTATCCCGGATCAGACCTGCCGGGCCCGCGCACCTCCGTTTGCGGCTGTATAAAAATCAGGGAAGGGCGGCAAAACGGCTGTCCCTCCAAAAATACAGCCCTATTTTAAACGGAGATTTTTATGAACCATCGTTATTTTTCCGCCCTTGTTTCGGCGGGGACTTTTCTTGCACTTACTGCATCTGCGGAGGAGGCAAACACGCAGGCCTCGAATGATTTAAACAGTTCGCTGCGCGCCTTCAACCCGGCGGTTTCAGCGATTATTGACACCTACCTTTATTCCGAAAACTCGGAAGAGGGGATGTCGCACATCAAAGAGGAGATGTCCGGCTTCGGCCACAGCCACGGCGGGGATCACGACCACGATCACGGCACGGCGGAAAACGGGTTCAACCTGCGGCACCTCGAACTCGCCTTTTCGGCGGAGGTTGACAATTACTTCAAGGCGCTGGCAATTGCCGCCATTTCAGAAGACGGGGCGGAAATGGAAGTGGCCGAAATTGAAACCACCGGGCTGCCGTGGGGACTGGCGATTAAAGCCGGCAAATTTTTCAGCGATTTCGGTTATATTAACGCCCAGCATTCGCACCAATGGAGTTTTACGGATCAGCCGCTGATGTATGAGCTGATTTTCGGATCGCACGGCCTGAATGAAAAAGGCGCCCAATTGAGCTGGCTGGCTCCGGGCCCGGTTTACCTGCTTTTCGGCGCGGAAGCCTTTCAGGGCGAAAATGAAAAAATGTTCAACTATATCGGCGGCGAACACCTGCCGGAACACGACGGCCCGCGGCTCGGTACCGGCTGGATGAAACTGGCCCCCTTCCAGTTCGACAAAAGCGAACTCCAGTTCGGTCTGTTCGGCGGAACAGGTGTTCATCAGGAAGCGCACGACGGCGATGGAGACGGCAACCTTGATCACTGGCTGGACGGCGACTCGACGTTCTGGGGCTGCGATGTCGTTTATAAATATGATTCCAATAAATCCTACGGTCAGGGGGATGTCGTGGTGCAGGCGGAATACATCGGTCGCAAGCAGGATCTTGAAGTGGTGGAACACGATCTGAGTCCGGGGCTTGTCGGTAAATATAAGGTCAACCGGCAGGACGGCTTCTACGCTCAGGCCACCTACGGCATCCTGCCGCGAATCCGCGCCGGCCTGCGCTATGAAATGGTCGGGCTGGTCAATGAGGAAAAGACCCCGTCCGGCGGTGATTTTAAATACGGCGATTCGTGGCGCGCGGGGGCGATGGTTGATTGGTATCTGTCCGAATTTTCGATGATCCGTTTGCAGGTGAACAACGGTGAATATGAAACCGAAGACACCGGTACAGAAAACGTCTGGGAAGGTTTTCTCCAGCTGACGGTTTCACTCGGTGCCCACGGTGCCCATAAATTTTAAGGAGGGGAATCATGCGTAAAATAATGATTGTTTTGGCCGCAGCTTTTTGCACCGCAGCCTATGCCGGGAAATTGAACGTGGTGACCACCACATCCGACCTCGCATCGATCACGGAAGCGGTGGCCGGAAAACACGCCAAAGTGGAATCGATCTGCTCCGGAAATCAGGATCCGCACCATCTGCAGGCCCGCCCGAAATTCATCATGATGGCGCGCAGTGCCGACCTGTGGATCCGTACCGGAATGGAGCTGGAAATCGGCTGGGAAATGCCGGTGATCGACGGATCGCGCAACCGGAAAATCCGGCCCGGCGAACCGGGGCATCTGGATGTATCCAAACATATCCGCAAGCTGGAAATCCCGCAGGCCGATATGCTGACCCGTGCGATGGGCGATGTGCATGCGCAGGGAAACCCGCATTATATGCTCGATCCGGAAAACGCAAAAATCGTTGCAACCGACATTGCAGAACGGCTGGCACAGCTCGATCCGGAAAACGGCGGAACCTATAAAACCAACGCCGCGGCCTTCTGTACGGAAATCGACCGACGGATGAAAACGTGGAAGACCGCGCTGGAACCGCTTAACGGGAAGCCGATTGTGACCTACCACAAAAGCTGGGTCTATTTCTGCAACCGCTTCGGGCTGAAAATCGCCATCGAACTTGAGCCTAAGCCGGGTGTCCCGCCCTGCCCTGCGCATCTCACCCGCGTGACGGAAACGGTGCAGACGGAAAAAATCGGCATCATTCTACAGGAGCCTTGGTACAGTCGCAAAGCCGCCGAACGCATCGCCGAAAAAACCGAAGCGCGGATTGTGGCCGCGCCGACCTACACCGGAAGCGACCCCGGAGCCGGGGACTACTTCGCCCTGATTGACCTGATCGTTAAACGGCTGACGGAGAAATAGGCATGGGCGGATCAATCATCACCTGCACGGATGTCTGCGTCGCCTACGGGCGGCAGGAGGTTCTGCACAGCGTCAATCTGGAAATTCCGGAAGGCATATTCCTCCCGTTCACCGGGCCGAACGGATCGGGTAAAACGACGCTGCTTCGGGCGATGCTCGGGCTGCTTCCGGTGCGGAAAGGCCAGATTGAAACCCCGTTTCACAAAAGCCCGGCCGGATATGTTCCGCAGCACAAGGTGATCGACCCGCTCTACCCCGTCAGCGTCCGTCAGATTGTCGGAATGGGGCTCTATCCCGAACGCCGCCGCCTCCTGCCGCTCAACCGGCGGCAGAAGGGTCGGGTGGACGGCGCACTGGAACAGCTTGGAATGGCTGAACATGCCGGTAAAAATTTCCGCGAACTCTCCGGCGGCATGAAACAGAAAATACTGATTGCCCGGGCACTGGTTTGCGAACCGGAAGTCATTATTATGGATGAGCCGACTTCCGAACTGGATGAAGCGTCCGAAAAGGAAGTCCTACAGCATCTGCTCGATCTGAACCGCAACCACGGAATCACCGTACTGATGGCCCACCACGATTTGGAACTGATGGGGAAACTGACCGATTCAACGTGCCACATTCGCCGGGGTAAGGCTGAAATTGTGACGATCGGAAATGGCGGTGAGTGCGATGCATGATGCGATGCAATGCCTCTACTGCCAGTTTCCCGAAGCCCTGCGCGCGGGCCTGCTGATTTCCGCGGTCTGCTCCCTGCTCGGGGTTTTCGTGATCTTGAAACGCGCCGTATTCATTGGAATCACTCTTTCCGAAGTGGCGGCCTGCGGTGTTGCAGCGTCATTCCTGCTCGGCATTCCGCCGTTTGCCGGTTCGCTCATTCTGGTGTTGGGCGCGGTCAGCCTGCTGGCTATGCCGTCTGAAAATCAGCGGATTCCGCGCGATACGCTGATGGGCATCCTTTTCATCGCCGCATCCGCTCTGACGATCCTACTGGTTTCAAAAAGCGGCCCCGGCCTGATGGAAATCAATGCGGTACTCTACGGCGACCTGATTCTGGCATCAAAAAAAGAGCTGCTGATTCTCTTTTTCGTACTGACCCCGGCCCTGCTCCTTTTCCTGCTGTTTGTGCGTCCGACGCTTTACACGTTTATGGACCGAGAAGGTTCAAAGGTGCTCGGCATTAAAACGTGGATTTGGGAATCGCTCTATTTCCTGATGCTCGGAATCGTCATTTCCGCCGCATCGCAGATTGCCGGAGCCCTGCTGATTTTCTGCTACCTCGTCGTCTGTCCGGCCACCGCGCTGATTTTAAGCAAGCGGATCAAAACGGTAATGCTGATATCGCCGCTGTTCGGAATGACGTCCACCTTTTTCGGAATGGTTGTTTCGTTCAATTATGATTTTCCGACCAACCAGACCATCTGCATCATCTGCTGCATTCTGTTTGCTGTTGGAGCCGCCTGCAGGCGGGCGGTTTCGCTGCTTATGCGCCGAACCGTTTTCCCAGAGCATTCTGTACAGCTGTCGGAACAAAATGCGACGTGTCGCCGCCGAGCTGGGCCACTTCGCGGACGTTGGAGGAGCTGACGTAGGAATAATCCTGCTTCGGCATCAGAAAGATGGTTTCGATGGAGGAATCGAGCGTCCGGTTGGTGAGCGCCATTTGGAATTCGTACTCAAAATCGGAAAAGGCGCGCAGCCCCCGGACAATCACGTGAATCCCTTTCGATTCGGCAAAATCGACCAGCAGTCCGTCGAAGCTGTCGACCTCAATTCCTTCCAGATGGGCGGTGGATTGCCGTACCAGCTCAAGCCGTTCTTCGAGCGAAAAGAGCGGCTTTTTCCCGGGGTTGGTTGCAACCGCGATGACCACTCGCGGGAAAATACGCGATGCGCGTTCAATCACATCGAGATGTCCCATTGTGATGGGGTCGAATGTTCCTGCAACCATAGCGGCCTGATTCATTGTGCATCCTTCTTTCTGAGCTTTAAGACGAGGACGCGGGTTTTGCCGTATTTTTTATCGCGCAGCACCTCCCAGTCATCCGAAATAACGGGGTCGCCCTTCGACCGCATTTCGTATACCAGCATCCCGTCGGGAGTCAAAACCGAATGCGCGGCAATCCCGGCCAGCGTGTTTTCCATTGCGTCGGGCAGGTCATAGGGCGGATCGGCCAGAATCAGGTCGAATTGCTCCCCTGCCCGGCTGAGCCATTTTACGGCGTCGTTTTTGAATACGTTGGTTTTCCCCAGGCCCCTTTCCTGCAAGTCCTCGATATTCTGCTGTAGATTCCGGAATACCGCCGGGTGCTGTTCGACAAACGTGACCGACTCCGCGCCCCGGCTCCACGCCTCCATTCCGAGCGCGCCGGAACCGGCAAACAGGTCGAGCACTTTCAACCCTTCGACACGGCCCAGTGATGAAAATACCGCTTCGCGCACGGCTTCCATCGTTGGGCGGACTTCCGTTTTCGGCACGTTGAAACGGCGGTTGCGCAATATTCCACTCGTAATTCTCATGCGCGCACGGTAGCGGAACATCGAAGGGATGAAAACAGGAATAGGTGCCGAGCCCTCGACAAAATGGGGGCGATGTGATAGCACGTGCCTCTGTTTACGCGGGGAATTTCAAACGTATGGTGCAAAAAAAACACAGGGAAGCGCTCAAAAGCGCGAAACGGATTGTTGTGAAAGCGGGCAGTAAGGTACTGGTTCAAAGTACCGGTCGGCCCGATAAGCGGCGGCTGGGTTTGCTGGTGGATGAGCTGGCGCAGTTTCAGAATAGCGGCGGTGAAGTGGCCTTTGTTTCGTCGGGGGCAATCGGAGCCGGACTAGAAGCGCTGGGCTGGAAAACCCGCCCGAAAGCGATCCCGGATTTACAGATGGCGGCGGCGGTCGGACAGATCCGTTTAATGAGTGTTTATGACGAACTGTTCGGTTTAAATAAGTGCCGGATCGGGCAGGTGCTTTTGACGCACGATGCGCTGAAACACCGCGAACGCCATTTGAATGCCCGCAATACGATGCTCAATCTGATCGCGAACCGGATTGTACCGATCATTAACGAAAACGACGCGATTTCGACCGAAGAGATTAAATTCGGGGATAACGATGTTTTGGCGGCGCTGGTCGCTATTCTGATCGATGCAGACGCATTGGTTTTATTGAGTTCAACCGACGGGCTGCGCGATGAAAATAATAAGCGTGTTTCTTATATCGGGGAAGTTGACAACGATGTGCTCGGGCTGGTGGCGGATAAAAAGGACAAGCTTTCAACGGGCGGAATGGCGTCAAAACTCAAATCGGCCCAGATCGCGGCCCGGAACGGAATTCCGGTGGTGATTGCAAACGGCCGGAAAACGGGGGTTTTGCACCGTATTTTTGACGGGCAGGATGAAGGAACCCTGTTGCTTCCGAAAGCGGGCAATATTTCAAAACGCAAACGCTGGATCGCTTTCTTCAACCGGTCAGAGGGCCATTTGGTAATTGATGACGGTGCGGCAGCGGCGCTGGAAAAAGGCAAAAGCCTGCTGCCGGTCGGCGTCAAAGCGGTTAACGGGAAATTTAAAGTGGGCGCAATGGTCGATATTCAAACCCTCGGAGGGGAATATGTTGCACGCGGGCTGGTGGAATATTCCAGCGACGAAATCGACGCGATTAAAGGACAGAAAACCGAAGGCAAATCCGGAGAAGTGATTCACCGCGACAACATGGTGATTCTTTAGAAAGGGCAGACGAATGGACGTAAAAGAACAGGTGCTGAAAATCGGCGAAGACGCATTGGCGGCGAGCCGCAAGCTGGCGAAACTTTCGTCGCGCAAAAAGAATGTCATTCTCGAAGCGATGGCCGACGAACTGGATGCGCAGCGCGCCTTTATTCAGTCCGAAAACGCCAAAGACCTCGAAGCGGGGAGAGAAGCCGGTTTAAGTTCCGCCATGCTCGACCGGCTTGAACTGACCGATGCGCGGATCGACGGCATGATTAAGGGATTGCGCGATGTGGCGGTATTGAATGATCCCGTCGGCGAAGAGATCAGCACGTGGAACCGGCCTAACGGCTTGGAAATCAAAAAAGTACGCGTTCCGATCGGCGTGATCGGCATCATTTTTGAATCGCGCCCCAACGTGACCTGCGATGCGGCAGCCCTCTGTTTTAAAACCTCGAATGCGGTGATTCTGCGCGGCGGGAAAGAGGCGATCCACTCCAATCTGGCGATTGCCGAAGCGATGCAGAAAGGCGGCGAAGCCAAAGGAATGCCCGAAGCAGCAATTCAGCTGATTCCGACCACCGACCGCGAAGCGGTGAAAGTGATGTGCCAGATGACCGATTATCTCGACCTGATTATCCCCCGCGGCGGCGAAGGGCTGATTAAGGCGGTAACCGAAATGTCGCACGTGCCGGTCATTAAACATTACAAGGGCATCTGCCACACATACGTCGATGCGGCGGCGAATCTGGAAATGGCGTGGAAAATCGCCGAAAACGCCAAGTGCCAGCGGCCCGGCGTCTGCAATGCGATGGAAACCCTGCTGGTGCACAAAGATATCGCCGAAGCCTTCCTCCCAAAAATGGGGGCTATTTTTGAGGCGCGCGGCGTCGAACTGCGCGGCGATGAAACGGTGTGCCGGCTGATTGCATCTGCCAAACCGGCAACCGAAGCCGACTGGTACGAAGAATACCTCGAACTGATTCTGTCCATTCGGGTGGTTGACGATGTGGACGCGGCGGTTACACATATTAACAAATATGGCTCCGGCCATTCCGATGCGATTGTGACCGCTGACGAAAAGGCGGAAAAGACCTTCCTCGCAGAAGTCGATTCCTCTTCGGTTTATGTCAACGCATCGACCCGTTTCACCGACGGAGCGGAATTCGGGATGGGCGCGGAGATCGGCATCAGTACGGATAAACTGCACGCCCGCGGCCCGATGGGGCTGGAAGAACTGACCACCTATAAATTCGTGATCAGCGGCAAAGGCCAGATCCGCGAATAGGTTTTAAACGCCTGCTGCTTTGTGTTTTAGGTCACGACCCGACGTTGAACGCTTCGGGTTCGAGAATGCGGGTTTCGAGGTCAGTCACGGAATAGGGCTTTACGGTGCCTTTGCTGCTTCCGTCGATTTCGAGATCGCGCAGCACAAAAATAAAATCGCGGATCAGCAGGCCGGGGCGCGTTTTTTTCAGGGCAAGAATACCGGCACGGAGCTGGTCGCTGTAATGGTGGGTAAAAATCAGTTCGTTGATTTTATACTCATCAATGACTTTTTCCAGCTCGTCGAATGTACCCAGCACGGGATAGCCGTAAACCGCTTTATGATACAGCGAGGGGTTATCGTCGATCAGCCCGATCACTTTACGCGGCGCCTTCTGCTGGTCTTCAAATGAAGACTGCCGGAGATAAATGATCGCATTTTCCCCCGCCCCGAGGATGAGGGTTTTCGTGTCTTTGTCGGAGCTGACGGAACTTTTCAGCCACGCGCTTAAATCACGCGCCACGCGGAATGAACCGCGGATCCCGACAATCCCGAGACCGGCAAGAGCGGTGTGAACGACGAAAGCTTTAACCAGATCCGGATTCGGGATTTCGGAAAGCCAGAGCAGCGCAATGTATGCAAACGCTTCGCCCGTAAGAAGTTGAAGTCCCAGCACAATCAGCTGCGACGCGCGCGAACGGGTCCAGACGGTTTTATAAACGTTGTAAAAATAGAGGGTGCAAAACGGGATGACGGCGCAGACCGCCAGATGGATGTCCGAAACCGGCAGCGGGATAATCAGCTTGAAAACCAGTAGGGTTGCGGCAGAAAGACAGACCAGATCCCAGCCGATGGCGACCACCATTCCAACCAGATTTTTCGGCCGGCGAACCCCGTGCAATACCACCTGCGTGGTCGTCCAAAGTTCAATCTGCGCCACCTGCCGGACAACCACGTGCAGCACAACAATCATCCCGATCATTAAAAGCGCCGCACGGTTGGAGGTCATCGCCGTTGCGCCCAGCGCAACAAGACAGACAAATATCGCGGCCGAATAGAGGGCAACCGCGGCTTTGCGCTGCGTCATTCCGCTGCGCAGCAGTTTATGGTGAATATGGTCGAGATCCGGCCCGAACACCTTTGCGGCCCGGCCCTCTTTCTGAAGAACAGAGACCATTTTCCGGGCAAGCCTGCGCCAGACCGCCATAATCACATCAAACACCGGAACGCCGACCGCAAGCAGCGGAACCAGCAGCGCAACCATTGTCGTCTGCTTAATGTTCGCTTTCAGCGAAACCGCCGCAAACATGAACCCGATAAACATGCTGCCGCAATCGCCGAGGAAGATGGAGGCCGGGTTAAAATTGTATTTTAGGAAACCGAGACAGGCCCCGATCAGCGCCATCAGCACCAGCGCATCACTCGGCTGATTCAGCGAAATCAGCATCCCCACCAGCCCGGCCGAAGCAATCAGCCCCAATCCGGCACAGGCCCCGTCCATTCCATCAATCAGATTGAACGCATTCATCAAAAGCGCGAACCAGAAAAGCGTCGCCCCCAGATCAATGA
The DNA here is from genome assembly GCA_003252225.1 of Kiritimatiellales bacterium. GTDB lineage: Bacteria > Verrucomicrobiota > Kiritimatiellia > Kiritimatiellales > Pontiellaceae > Pontiella. The sequence continues at coordinate 9,602 of QKFE01000163.1, forward strand.
TCCACGGAAGATGGAGGTTCAGAATCGTGTTAAACGTGAACCCCCCGAAAAACATCAACAGCGCCACGCCCAACTGCCCGAACAGCTTGAACCACGCTTTCATATCGAAGCGGTCATCAAATATCCCGATAAAGAGCAGGGAAAGCGACCCGATGAAAATAAAGAGGTATTCCTTCATCTGGATTTTGCCGTCCAGAGTTTGTCCCGGCCCGAGAAATACAAACAACAGCGCGAGATGCGTTGCCAGGAAAACAGCAATCCCGCCGCACCGCGGAATCGGCGTTTTATGAATACGCCGCTCGTCCGGCTCATCCACCATTTTCAATACCGGGGCCAGTTTTTTGACCCACGGAACCAGAATCCACGCTGCCGCCAGACTGATGGCAAACACCGCAATATATTCAATCACCAAATTCATGCCCAAATCCCTTCGCCCTCTTACAGCGGACCGAACCTAAAACTTTTTTAAAAATAAACCTCTGAATCCCCGCTTTCAGAATAAAGCCGGAACTCTAGAGGGGATGTCAGGAAAAGGAAAGTCCGCCGCTTATCTTATTGTTCATGTTTCCATAAACCGAAATACGGCGGTTTTTGCGGGTACTGGCAGGACAAAACAGCGGAAGCCCAAAAAAGCGGAAATTTCCACTTGCGCGGCACGGCGAAATGAATACTATATGCGCTCCTTTGTGGGGGTGTAGCTCAATTGGTTAGAGCGCCAGCCTGTCACGCTGGAGGTTGCGGGTTCGAGTCCCGTCATCCTCGCCACAATTTGAAGTAATGTTTTCAAGGGTCTGCCGAAAGGCAGGCTCTTGTTTCTTTTCTGCCTTGCCCGCCGGACTACGTGGGAAACTACGGGTCTGGCCGTTTGATTCGCCCTGGCCGGTGCGGAAACGAATACACGGGCTGAATCAGTATAAATGGTAGCGGAAGCAGTGAGTTTTGAAGAGCAATTTCTGAAAGGGAGCGCAGTTTTTAAGAGCAAACGAATGATGAGAGAGCTGGAAATATCTGAATTTACGAAGTCTGGGCATAGAAGGACAGCCGACTATGCCGGACGGAGGTTTGTGTTCAGATGATGTTCGCCGGGACAGAGTCAGGCAGCGTCGTGGTAGTACCAAGAAATGATTCCGCCGAGCTTCTGTTCTCGCTTGATTTCGCCTTTGTCGGTCGGCCTGAAATCGGGTCGAAGAACCTTGTTTCCGATATCCACCCCCTGATGCGGGCGTTGGTTGTGATAGTACGCCAGCCATTGTCGGTTGATATAATCGAACTGATCCATGCTTACACAGATAAAGTGGTTCAGGCACTCTCTCTTGATTTTTCCGATGTAGCACTCGCAGTAGACATTCGCCATGGGCGATCGAACCGGAGTGCGGAGGCATTGGACCTTCTCGCTTTTCCAGAACGCCCGAAACCGTTTGCTGTATTTGGTGTCCCGGTCATGGATCAAATATTCAACCTGAATCCCAAGATCCTGAAGCCACATAACCGCATTTCGGGATTGC
>QKFE01000014.1 GCA_003252225.1 Kiritimatiellales bacterium
GAGCCGTGGATGAAATATTATTTCCTCTATATGAATTCACTACATGTTTCGTATGCGACGGATGGCGATTATGTGTCCGCACGGCGCTACCCGGCAACGGATACAAAGACGTTTGAAAAATCAACGCAGTTTGAACCGAAGTATACCGACATCGAGCTTTTTCAGCCCGGCGAGCTTTGGCACATCATCGCGATAAAAGAGGGAAACACCCTGCGTTTTATCGGCGAGTGCGAAGGGAAGAAGCATGAGTTCGAGTGGGATCTGACCCAGTTTCCGGAAATCACCGAAGGCCGGATCGGACTGCGCCATATGTGGACGCGCTGCAGCCGGTATAAAAATTTCAGGGTATTTTTGCGGCCCTGAGCGGCCGATATTTATGTGGGGTTTTACAGTATGAAAATGAAGTTTTCCGCCTGTTTGTTTTTGCTGGGTTCATTGACGGGATACGCATCTCAACCGGTGGTTTCGCCGGAAGCGGTTCGGACGGTCTGCAATCCAATGGATTTGAGTTACCGCTTTATGCCGGAACCGCCGTCGCGCCGGGAAGCGGCGGATCCGACCGTTATTCTGTTTAAAGATCGCTATTATCTGTTCGCCTCAAAATCGGGCGGATATTGGTGGTCGGATGATCTTGTAAAATGGACGCTTGTTTTGACGGACGAAATACCGACGGAAGAGTATGCCCCGACGGCTATCGTACTGGATGATGAGGTTTATTTTCTGGCTTCATCAAAAACGAAAAGCACGGTCTATAAGAGTGCGGATCCGATGAGCGGAAAGTGGGAAACCGTCTGCGATGAGTTGGAGGTTCCGGTATGGGATCCTGCTTTTTATCAAGACGATGACGGACGCCTTTATCTCTATTGGGGATGCTCCAATGTGGAACCGCTTTACGGGGTGGAAATCACCCGGGATGACTTTTCCTTTATCGGAAAGCCAGCGGAATTGCTGCGATCCGATAAAGCACGGCGTGGTTGGGAAATCCGGGGCGATTATAACACACGTACAGATGACGATCCGTGGATCGAAGGGGCCTGGGTCAACAAACACCGGGGGAAATATTACCTTCAGTATGCCGCTCCCGGAACACTGGAAAAAAGTTATTGCGACGGGGTGTTTATTGCTGATGCGCCGTTGGGTCCGTATACATTGGCGGCGCACAACCCCTTTGCCTATAAGCCCGAAGGCTTTGCCTGCGGAGCCGGACACGGTTCCACTTTTAAGGATAAATGCGGAAACTATTGGCACGTGGGTACGGTTGCTGTTTCTGTAAAACATAAATTTGAACGGCGGTTGGCGTTTTATCCCGTCTTCTTTGATGAAGACGGTGTTATGTATGCGAATACCAAATTCGGGGATTGGCCGCTGATTATTCCTGACCGGAGAGCGGAATCGTTCGATGAGCTGTTTCCCGGATGGATGCTGTTATCCAAAGACAAACCGGTAACGGTCTCTTCATTCGCGGAGGGGTACGAAGGCTCAAAGTGCGTTGATGAAGAGATCCGCACGTATTGGGCGGCGGCGGGCGGTGGCGATTCTGAGTGGGTTCAGCTGGATTTGGAAAAGCCGTGCCGGGGATGTGCCGTGCAACTGAATTTTGCAGAACACAATACAACGGTGCAAGGGCGGATACCCGGATTGAAACATCGGTATATCGTCGAAATTTCCCTGAATGGAACGGACTGGAGAACAGTCGTGGATGCTTCCGCAAATTTGACAGATAACAGTCATGCCTATCATCAGTTTGAAAAGGAACAGGAATGCCGGTATCTGCGTGTGAGGAATCTTGAAGTCCCGGATGGCCAATTTGCTATTTCCGGCTTCCGCGTTTTCGGCCGGTGTGACGGCCCGCCCCCCGCTGCGGTTTCAGGTTTCACAGCGGTCAGAAATGCGGATGACTGCAGGTCGGTCGCGCTCAAGTGGGAAAATCTTCCGGACGCTTCCGGATATGTTATCCGCTACGGTTCTTCAACGGATAAGCTCTATCAGCACTACATGGTGTACGGCGTGTGCGAAATCACAATTAACAGCCTTTATGCAGACTGGCCGTATTGGTTCAGCGTAGAAGCATTTAATGAAGACGGAGTCTCAGGGCCATGTGAAGTGGTTGGGGTGCGCTAAAACCGCATCCCGGTGCACCGCTCCAGAGAAATTGGGGGCGTTGAAACTTCAGTTAACCCACACTTCCTCCGTTCAGGAGTTTTTCGATTTTGCCGGACTCGATCATTGGTTCGAGTTTTTGCGATCCGGGAATATGGGTGTTGTCGGTAAATATCTGGCAGACCTCTGTCTTCATTGATGGAACGTCGAGCTGTTCTCCCCGTACATCTTGGGCCTTGTGCAATCCGCGGAGATATCTTGCGCAAAACAGTTCTGGGGGTTGTCGCCGTTGCCGGAATATGAAAATAGACAGTCGGTGGATTTTCTGTGATTGGGAATCAGTCCCGCTGGAAGGCGACCGAACCCTCCCGGCCGCCGATTGGGCGGGATACTATGGAATTGCCGGGCCATTGATCCGCCGGGTTCAGTAACTGCCCCAACGGAACGGGATCAACGTTTCGGCTTTTGGTCATGGCGAGGAATTGATCGAACAGGCTGCGGCAAATGATACCTTCAACCTCGGCATGAATAGTCAGAACATTGAGCGCACCGGGACGGAGCTGAGACAGAATGTATTCATTGTAGTTTTCATTGGTGATGCCGTTGCTGCCGACCACCTCGTCGTAGGTCGGGAGGGTGACGGGAATCTGCGGTTGGGCCAGTTTCTTTCCATCGACTTCTGGTCTGAATAGCGATGTGCCGCGGCAATCGCTGTTGTAGACAAACGGAAAGCGTTCTTTCGTCAACAAAGTATCCTCATTTGCTTTCCATCCCGGTGCCGCGGAACAGGTGGGTTCCGTTCCGCAAATCCGGGTCAGCAGATGGAATCCCTGCTCGAGATGGCGGTA
>QKFE01000147.1 GCA_003252225.1 Kiritimatiellales bacterium
GTCCGGCAGCGGAGCGGATACTGACTTTGCGGCCATCCAGCTTCAGGTTTTCCAGCCCGTTGCGCATTGCACCGGCGGCCTCTTTGGAGACTTCGAAAAAGGAAGTATCCCGGCCTAAATCAATCGCGCCGATCTGGTTGGATTTGATTCCGCTGTTTTCACAGATAATCCGGACAATCGCGCCGGCGTTCACTTTGTGCACCCGCCCGACATTAATGGAAAACCGCTTGGTGTCGTAGGCTTCCATCCGGCGGTTGCGCTTGCTGTTTTCCGAGCGCTGCTGCCCCGGCGGTCGCTCGCGGCGCGGTTTGGAGGCGGCGTTAATATCTTCGGCGTTTCGATAGTAATCGAGGAAATGATTAAACTCGGCCGCCACAAAACGCTTGATGATCTCCTTTTTATCCAAATGGCAGAGCGCTTCGTACGCGGGCGGAAGATAGTCGCGGATCTCCTCTTCATTCACCTCGATTTCGACAACGCGGTGAATGAGGGCCATCAGCTGGTTTTCGCAGATTGCGCGCGCATCCGGCACTTTTTCGAGACGGATTCGAATGTTGTTCCGGCGCTCCAGTTCGCCGATCCGGCGGCGTTCGTTCATATTGATCAGCGCGATGGATACCCCCGATTTTCCGGCGCGCGCCGTACGCCCGCTGCGGTGCGTATACGCGGCAACCTCATCCGAAAGTTTGTAGTGAATCACGTGGGTAATATCATCAACGTCGATCCCGCGCGCGGCGACATCGGTCGCCACCAGAACCTGTACGGTTTTCTGGCGGAATTTACGCATCACATAATCGCGCTGTGATTGTGACAGATCGCCGTGCAGCGCTTCCGCCGAATAGCCGTCCGCCATCAGTTTTTCGGCTACAGTCTGCGTTTCGGCGCGGGTGCGGCAGAAAACCAGACCGTAAATTTCGGGCAGATAATCGAGGATGCGTTTGAGCGCGGTATACCGGTCTTTTTCGTGAACCATGAAACAGAAATGCTCGATGTTTGCGGCTGACTCGTTGCGGGAATTCACTTCAACTTCAACGGGATTCTTCTGATAATTCTGCGCAATCCGGGCAACGCCTTTGGCCATTGTTGCGGAAAAGAGCCAGGTAACACGATCTTCCGGTGCCTTTTCGAGGATGGCGTCCAGCTCATCCTTGAAGCCCATATTGAGCATTTCGTCCGCTTCGTCCAAAACGACTACGGAAACCTGATCGAGTTTTGCCGCACGGCGTTCGATCAGGTCGAGAAGGCGACCGGGAGTCGCGACAATAATCTGTGTTCCGCGTTTCAGCTCGCGGATCTGGGTCATAATATTGGAGCCGCCGTACACCGCCGTAATCTGCAGCCCTTTTTTATGGCTGGCAAACTGTTTAAGGTCATCGGTAATCTGAAGGCAAAGTTCGCGGGTCGGGGCCAGAATAATTCCCTGCGGAAGTTCACCGCCCGGGTCAACCCGCTCCAGCAGCGGAAGCCCGAAAGCGGCGGTTTTTCCGGTACCGGTCGAAGCCAGCCCGATAAAATCGCGCCCGCCCTCCAGCAAAACAGGAATGGCCTGCGCCTGAATCGGGGTCGGGGTTTCAAAGCCTAAAGCGGCGATTGATTTGAGCGTTTCCGAGCTCAAACCCAGTTCGGTAAATTTCATGTTATCCTCTCACAATGCGGAAGGCCCGGGTTCCATCCCCGGTGCAATTCCAGCTGGTCAGGGCCTACGTCCCCGCGCCCATCGCAAGAATCAAACCCCGAATTAACGGAACACTTACCGCGGTTCCGCAAAACGAGCCGCGTTTATACGCGCATTTTTGATAGATGCAAGCAGAAGAACTGTTTTTGATTAAGCCAAAACGGCCATAATTTCCTGACGGCAACGTTTCATGGCATCAATGGCCTGCTTTGCCTCCGCCTTGTCTGCCGATTCCCCGGGATAACGGAAAAGAACAGCATACTGAGTTAACAGCTCCATATCGTTCTGCATCGATATCCAAAGCGGAAAGATCTCTGTACAAGCTCGAAGCAGAATTTCGAGATCGTGTGTTTTCCGAAAAGGAATTCCGTGCTTCTGCAAAGCCGCCTTTAAATATTTTTCAATGCATTGCTGGGCATGAAAACACGCGGCATCATAGTTCGGGGCGTTTCGGGCACGGTATTCCCGGAGTGCTGTTGTGCAATCCCCGTCAGCTTTGGCAGTCCACTCCTCAACCAGCACGTTCATAGAGCACCTGTCCGCCGTCCATAATGTTTTTCAGGAAAAAATCATTCTGGCGGATCCGTTCATCAATTTCGCGGGAAGATCGAACCACCAGATCCAGCGGGAAGGTACGCTTTACCGCCCGTCGAATCACCAAAGCCTGCTGGACGGCAGATTGTTCATGAGTCATTTCCACCAACAGGTCGACGTCACTGTCATCCGTTGCCCTGCCCTCAGCATAGGAACCGAACAGAATGATTCGGTCCGGGTCAAACAACCGCCCCACCTCGTTGGCAAATTTGATAATTTCGCTCCGCGTAACCATGGCTACAAAGTGCTTGAAACACCGAATTATGTCAACCGATCCGAAAAAAGAAAAGCCCGCTCAAATGAACGGGCTTTAGAGTCAATTTACGTGAAGCTTAATGCTTAAAATGGCGCATATTGGTCATGGCCATGGCGATGCCGTATTTATTGCAGGCGGAAATCACTTCGTCGTCGCGGATCGAGCCGCCGGGCTGGACGATATATTTCGCGCCCATTTCGTTGGCGGCGTCGATACTGTCAGCAAACGGGAAAAAGGCTTCGGAAACAAACACGCATTCGCTGATGATTTTCTGAATCTCCGCGTCTGAAATATCAGGGGTTTCCGTTTTCAGGTTTTCAACCGCTTTGGTGACGGAAAGCTTACGCAGCGCATCGACGCGATTGGGCTGACCGGCGCCCATTCCGAGTACGCGGAACTGGCCGGGTTTATATT
>QKFE01000154.1 GCA_003252225.1 Kiritimatiellales bacterium
CACCTCACAAATCGACCTGCTCACCGCACAACATCTTTCCGAGCAGGATGCAGACCCCGAACAGGATCTGCTCGCCACCCTCAAAACCTGTCAGCAGCAGCTCTCCGACGCCAACCGCGACCTGCTCCAAAAACGCTACACCGAACAGCTTTCAACCAAAGCAATGGCTGAACAAACCGGACGCACCGAAACCTGGGTAACGAGCACACTGCACCGCGTCCGCAGTGCGCTCCGCACCTGCATCCAAAATCAAGGAGTCCAAAAATGAACACCGATAAACCCAATCAGACCTTTCACGATTTAACCGAAAAATACCTCCACAACACCCTCACTCCCGAAGAGGCGAAAACCCTGCTCGAAACCATCCAAAACGAACCTGAAAAACTCGACGCTCTTTCGCGGCAGATTCAGGTTGATCGGCTGCTTGAGCTTCAAAATACCGCCCCGTCGAGTCGGCTGATTACGGAAAACGTACTGCGAAAAATCGAAACAGAGGGCCAAAGTAAAATTATCCGCCCCGCCTTTTGGAACACCCGGAATATTTCGCGTATCGCCGCCTCCCTTTTCGTGCTCCTCAGCCTCACGCTCGTCATTAAACACACCACCCCGGAAAAAACCGACGGAAGCGGAGACCTGTATTTAGCCGACCATGACGCTGAAATTCCCGCATCTGCTCCCGCTCCCGTAGAAGAACAGCCGTCACAGCCCCAACCGGTTGTCCGCGCAAAAATGAAACTCAACAAACCCCAGCCGATAATAGTCGAACCGGAACGACCGAAAATGACCCAGCGCATCGTAACAAACGTCCGGAAATCAGACATGCCCGACATCGAACTTCCCGAAATGTCAGGGGTTCAACCGAGCGAAGGATTTGTTTCGCCGCAAACTGACGGGCAGATAGTTGGAAATCGAGGTGTGGGATATATCTATCCAGAGCCGATTCTTAATACGGAACGATACGCAAAGGTGGAGCACAACGGATGGAAAGCTGTTTCGGGCGAGCCGCTTTCGACCTTTTCGATTGATGTGGATACGGCGTCGTATGCAAACATCCGCCGGTTTTTAACCGATGGAATTCAGCCTCCGGTGGAAGCTGTGCGCATTGAAGAGATGATCAACTATTTTGAGTATACTTATCCGCAACCGGCCGGCGACGCTCCGTTTTCCGCTTCGATGGCGCTGCGCACCTGCCCGTGGAATAAAAACAACCACCTTTTGCGCGTCGGCCTGCAGGGTAAAAAATTCGATGCGGACGAGCAAAAACCATCCAACCTTGTTTTCCTGATCGATGCGTCGGGTTCGATGAGCAGTTCGGATAAACTGCCGCTCCTCAAAAAAGGGTTTGAAAAGATGGTCAACGCGCTTGGCGAAAATGACCGCGTTGCGATCGTCGCTTATGCCGGAGCCAGCGGACTGGTTCTGCCCTCCACTCCCGCCAGCGAAAAAGAGACCCTTATCAACGCCATCAACCGCCTGCAATCCGGCGGTTCGACGGCGGGCGGCGAAGGGATTCAGCTCGCATACCGCGTCGCCGCCGACCACTTTATTAAAGGCGGCGTCAACCGCGTGATTCTCGCTTCCGACGGCGATTTCAACGTCGGCATTTCCAGCCTCGACGGGCTGCAGAAGCTGATTGAAGAGAAGCGTAAAACAGGGGTCTTTTTGAGTGTGCTCGGTTTCGGTTCGGGCAATCTGAAAGACGACAATATGGAGATGCTCGCCAATAAAGGGAACGGAAACTATTACTACATCGATTCCGAACGCGAAGCCGATAAAGTGCTGGTTCGCCAGCTCCGCTCGACCCTCGTCACCATCGCCAAAGATGTAAAAATCCAAATTGAGTTCAATCCTGCGCTGATCCGTGAATACCGCCTCGTCGGCTACGAAAACCGCGCGCTGGAAAATCAGGATTTCGCGGACGACACCAAAGACGCCGGAGAAATCGGCGCAGGTCATCAGGTTACTGCACTTTACGAATTGGTTCCTGTCGATGCACCCAATACGAAAGACGGCGTTGCGCTGAAATATGGCGGCACCAACGCACCCGCTCCGCAACCGGAAGGAAACACGGACGAGTTTCTGACGCTGAAACTGCGCTATAAAGAGCCCGAAGGATCCGCCAGTAAACTGCTCACTTTCCCGCTCGAACGCGAAGCGCTGAATAGAGGCGAAATGGACATCTCCTTCCGCTGGGCCGCGGCCGTCGCCGCCTTCGGCGAAAAACTCCGGGAGTCCGGATTCGTCAACGACTGGTCGATGAACGACATCATTGAAAATGCTTCCGGCGCCGTTGGAACCGACCCATTCGGCCACCGAAAAGAGTGCATTGAACTGATGAAAAAAGCGGCCAACCGGCCATCTGCCACTCCGGAAAACTATCCGCAGTGGCAATACCGCTAACCAGCGCTCAAGGAGAAATCCGATCTTAAAGTGCGCACGCCTGAAGCAGAAACTGTCAGCCGTGCGCACGAAGTTTTTACAGCGTACTTTTCAAACCGGATTGCTGGATATTCAGGAAAAACCTCGTATTGCTCCGGCGGTTAAATATTGCGATTCCTCTGCGATCGATTTGGCCGAAAAAGCATGAAAAAATCAAAAACAGCCTGTTTTTTCGTTGCGATCGCTGCGCTTTCGCGGCTGATTCAAATCCGCTTTCCTCTGCGGCGGTGAATGCGACGGGGGCGTCGCATCTACGCTGTTTCCGGGCGTCGGGCGGCGCTTATCTTTCCGGCCGGCCTTCCCGCCATCAAAACACCCGACGAACCAAAACTTCCGACCAAAAAACCTCCCATTTAAAAAAGCATCATTTTATCGGACTGACCTTTTCCGTTTCTTTGCCGCTTAATTTCGCACTCGTCTAACGTAGACGCGACGCCCTCGTCGCGTTTCTTTCTCTGCGGCGGTGAATGCGACGGGGGCGTCGCATCTACGCTATTTC
>QKFE01000250.1 GCA_003252225.1 Kiritimatiellales bacterium
CGGAAACGTTGAGGGTTTCGAAGATCGGTGCAATTTCGAACTGGGCCGGACACACCTCGTTATGGCGGGTTTTTGCCAGAACGCCGGTTTCCCACAGCGCTTTGTCGAGGTCGGCCATGAAGGCGGCGACGCGGTGTTTGATGGCGCCGAAATAGTGGTCTTCCATCTGCTGGTGTTTGGCGGCCGGTTTTCCGAAAAGCGTACGGCCGGTACGGATCAGGTCGGGGCGCTGTTCATAGAGCTCGGCGTCGATCAGGAAGTATTCCTGTTCGGAACCGAGGGTGGCTTTGGCCATCGCGTCGCCGCAATCAATACCGAACAGTTTGCCCAGACGGACGGTCTGTTCGGACAGCACTTTCATGGAGCGCAGCAGCGGGGTCTTTTTGTCGAGGGCTTCACCGTGGTATCCGCAGAATACGGTCGGGATGGTCAGTGTCGGAGCGCCGCAGGAATCATATTTGATGAATGCCGGGCTGGAGGGATCCCAACCGGTGTAACCGCGGGCTTCGAAGGTGGCGCGCAGGCCGCCGGACGGGAAGGAAGAGGCATCGGGTTCGCCCTGAATCAGCTCGTCGCCGCTGAATTTAGCGATTACGCCGCCTTTGAAATCGGGGAAAATGAAAGAGTCGTGTTTTTCTGCGGTGGAACCGGTGAGCGGCTGGAACCAGTGCGTGTAGTGAGTGGCGCCTTTTTCCATGGCCCATTCTTTCATCGCTTCCGCAACTTCGTCCGCAATGCCCGGATCCAGTTCAGTACCGGCATCAATTGTTTTCTTCAGCGATTCAAATGTCGGAGCCGACAGACGCTGTTCCATAACCGGCAAACCGAATACCAGATCGCCGAATGCTTCGATGTTATTCTTCATTTTATCTCCTTAATAATTAATTGCCCCCGATTATACCGGGAGCAATGCACCCATCTCTTAAACACACCCGGTTTTCCAGAAGCTTGGAAACCCCGGCTCAGAAAAAGCACTTTGATTTTAAAAGCGCCTGCGTTTTAGCACGTTCTGTACCAAGCAAAATTCCGGGTTCTATCCTTATCCAAACTAAAACGTTACAAATATTTCCACAAAACAGACCCTATCCATTTAACTACAAACTTGTCGATGCATAAAAATTATCGATACATAAATGGCGCGCAAATTCAGAGGATTATGACGATCCCGCCCCCTGCTTCAACTGTTCAATTTCGACCTCAAGCTGCCGTACTTTGTCTTTCAGTTTCGGAAGCGTAACCATATTGGCAATCATCTTTTTCGTCTGTAGGTGGCTCATTGCGGGGGAACCGATCACGAAATCTTTTTCGTCGACATCTTTCATCACCCCGGCCTGCGCACCGACAATGGCGCCGTCGCCGACTTCCAGATGCCCGGCCAATCCGGCCTGACCGGCGAGGATACATTTTGAGCCGACCGTCGAACTTCCGGATATTCCGGCCTGGCCGCAGAGCACCGAATGTTCGCCGATCACCACATTGTGTGCAATCTGTACCAGATTATCGATTTTGGTTCCTTTTCCGATCCGGGTTTTGCCGAAGCGCGCGCGGTCGATCGTTACATTCGCGCCGATTTCAACATCATCTCCGATCACCACTTTTCCGATCTGGGGGATTTTGGTGCGCGAACCGTCTTCCTGCACGGCATAGCCGAAACCGTCCGAACCAACAACAGAACCGTTATGAATTATGACCCGGTCACCGATTTCGGTGAATTCGCGAATGGAAACGAGCGGATAAAGCAGACAATCGGCCCCGATCACGGTTTTATACGCAACCACACAGTTCGCCTGAATAATGGTGTTTGCGCCGATTATAACCCCGTCGCCGATCGTACAGTTCGGGCCGATTGAAACCCCCTCGCCCAGTTCGGCAGTTTCGGACACAACCGCCGTCGGGTGAATACCGGGTTTCGGCAGCGGAACGGGTTCGTAAAACTGTTCGGCAACCTGAGCAAAGGCCTGATCCGCATTTTTGCAGCGGATCAGTGCGCATTTAACATCGCGATCCCATTCGTTCGGCACGATAACCGCCGACGCTTCGGTGACAGCAACATGCGCGGCATATTTCGGGTTGGCCAGAAAACTGATATCGCCTTTCCCCGCCTCTTTCAGGCCGGCGACCGCCGTAATTTCAACCTCGCCGTCGCCTTGCAGCGAACCATCCAACAGGGCGGCAATTTCGGACAGCTTCATAGCTATTTCTCCACGTTGAATTCCGGCTCACTGCTACGGGTTGATTCGCGGCCTTCATTCAGCGCGGCCAGCACATCCGCCGTGATATCCAGCTGCGGCGCCACATAAAGGACGTTGTCGGTGTTCATCCGGCTTTTTGCAGAGCGGTCGATTACCGCATCGTACCCTTTAGCTTTGGCATAATTAATAACCGAGGCATGGATTTCATCGAACAGTTTCTGGGTCATCCGCTGGTTCTGCTGATCCATCTGCTCTTTGCGCAGTTTTTCAAAATCAATCATGTCCTGCTCTTTTTTCTGGAGTTCGACCAGTTTTTCTTCGAGCTGGTTGCGCTTGTTTTCGCGGACCTCCGCACTCAGCGTTTGATCGCGGGAATCGGTACGGAGCACTTCAACCTGCTCCTTCATCACGGTAATTTCGGCCTCAATTTCATCGCGCTCGGTTTTGATATCATCCAGCTGCTGTTTCATCTGGTCTTTGGCCAGTTCCGTTTTATAGAAGCGCTGAAACACCTCCTGAAAATCCACAAACACCACCTGACCGGCCCAAACCGTTCCGGCTGCCGAAAGTATGGCGGCCAACACCAACCCCTGAAAATACCGTTTCATCTTCCCTGTCCTTTCTCTCAGAAATAAGCGCGAACCTTAACGAAACCGGGTAAACCTGACAAACCATTCGTGCGGATTTAAACACCCCGGCACACAAAAAAGCGGGAGCCCGAAAACTCCCGCCAAATGCATCAGACCCGAACGACGATCATCCCTGCATGTCTTCCAATTCAATGCCCTTCGTTTCCTTAACCCATTTAATGATGAAGAAGACCGAAATAACGGCACAGATGGTATAGAAACCATATGCGCCGCCCAGACCAATTCCGGCAAGCAGCATCGGGAAGGTCCAGGTTACGAGGAAGTTAGAACCCCACTGCGCCAACCCGGCGATGGCCAGTGCCGAGCCGCGAATCTGATTCGGGAACATTTCGCCCAGCATCACCCACATGATCGGCCCCCACGAAATATTGAAAAAGGCGACGTAAACCATCAGCCCCACCAGCGCAATCGGCCCGGTGCTTTTCGTCAGCTGAAGGGTTCCCTCTGCATCCACACCGGCTGTGGCAAAAATAAAGGTCATCACGCCCAGCGAAACAGCCATCCCCAGCGACCCGATTAAAAGCAGCGGCTTGCGCCCAATACGGTCAACCAGTGCAGTTGCCCCGACACAGGCTCCGATACTGACCGCGCCGCTGATCACATTCGTCAAAAGGGCCTGACTTTCTGAAAACCCGGCGGCCTGCCAAACCACAGCGCCATAATAAAAGACCACATTAATGCCCACTAACTGCTGAAAAGTCGCCAAACCAATCCCCACCCAGACAATCGGGCGAATTCCAAATTTTTCGTGAAGAATATCGCTCAATCGCGGACGATGATGATCGCCGGCCAGCGACTCATTAATTTCGTCGAATTTTGACTGAGCGCCTTCGCCCATCAGACGCTTCAATACATCCAGCGCCTTCTCTTTTTTCCGGGATGCAACGAGATAGCGCGGGCTTTCGGGAATCGCCAGCAAAGCGAAGAAAAAGATGATCGCAGGAGCAAGCTCTATCCAAAACATCCAGCGCCACGCTTCGTATCCCATGGCAAACATTTCGGTCGAACCGCCTGCTTTCCCGGCGATTTTATAGTTACTCAGAAACGCAACAAACAGTCCGGTAATAATGGCAATCTGCTGAATGGAAGAGAGTGTGCCGCGATATTTAGCCGGCGAAACTTCACTGATGTAGGCCGGCGCCAAAACACTGGCAGCTCCCACCGCAAGCCCGCCAAGCAATCGATAAATAATAAATTCAGTCGTTCCATTCGCAATGCCCGAACCCCACGCGCTGACAGAGAAAAAAACAGCAGACACAATTAAGATGGATCGCCGCCCGAATTTATCCGCCAAAGCTCCCGCCGAAAAGGCACCCGCCGCACAGCCCAGCAGCATCGAAGCCACCGCAAATCCGGTTCCCGCGGCATTCGAACCAAATGCACTCGAAAGCCCGTCGACCGTTCCGTTAATCACCCCGCTGTCAAAACCAAACAGAAATCCCCCGATGGTCGCAACGATACTGATCAAAATGACAAATCCCATGTTCGTTGAATCTTTTTCGCTCATATCTCTCCTTTTATCTGCTCACCCGCATTTTAACCCAACTATAAAACCACCCCCAAAGGCCCCTTCCCGCTTGGCGGGGCACCCTTTGGCAAACAATAGAATGTGCTCATTTAAGCACAAAAAAATCAACTCGCTTTTACCGCAAAATCCACAACCGGTTCATTACAGGCAATAACAAAAAGGCTAATGTGAAAACCGCCGGCAATTTTCCCCTCCGTTTTACACGCACGATCCTCCCGCAAAACAGCACATAAGTTTCAGCCGACAAAAAACCGCCCTGTTTCGCGCCCCTCCACCCCAAACCGGCATCTTTTTTTGAACACAAATCGCCGGGGTTGTCTAACGAAGCATAATACGACGGGAAACCGTCACTTTTGGGATTTGTTTTTGTAATCCCAATTTAGGGCGGCGCGGGTTTTTCCCTCCTCTTTTGCCCGCGCCGCCTGTCTTTTTGTCTTCGTTCCCGCCGATTTTTCCCGACATGTAACCGGTCGATAAAAAAAGTGAAATAACCGCAAAATATTTTGAACACCCCCCGCGTTGAGTGTCTAAACAACTACACCAACAACTCCCTGAATACGTTCATCCGAACGTATGGAACGGTGCATGGTTCTCCCCCTTCCATGCGCCGTTTTCTTTTTCGCCGAAAATCCGCCCTGAATTTTTTATTAAAAAAAACTTGGCTCCCGCCGAAAAACTGGCATCTTCCCGCGCTTTACATTTTCAGCGGACACGACCCGGGATTTTCGGCTCCCCCCCAACCGCCGGATTTCCTTTATGAATTGTCCGCTGAAAATATAAACGGGTTGAAAAATCCGTTTGGGCGGCGTCCGGTTTTCCCTCCTCTTTTCCGGACGCCGTTTTTTTTGTGTCTGAATTTCCGGAGAGGTTGGTTGGATTTCTGCTCATCCAATGCCTACCATGCGGCTGAATTTGAAAACCGTGTACAGAAAGAAACTGACGGAGAAGTTGATGAGTAACAGAAGAAACGCGGCGGCCGCCCTTTTGGGTTTACCTGTTCTGGCCGCGGCAGCCCCCGACATAAAAGGATCCATCCTGCCGGAAAGCGAAGAAGCCGCCCGAATTATCAGCTACACCATTTATGCCGAAGCCCGAGGCGAACCGTTTAAGGGAAAACTTGCCGTTGCATCCGTCATCAACACCCGCGCCAGACTCAAAATGCTTTCGCTGCACGGCGTCTGCCTACAGGACAAACAGTTTTCCTGCTGGAACAATATCAGCTCCGTTCCCGCTTTTTTCAGCAACAGCACAAATCTACAGCAGGCCGACCTCAAAGCCCGGAGCGAATGCTACGCCCTCTCCTGGCTGCTGATTTCCCGCCAGCGCAGATGGGAGCACCTCACCCACTTTTATAACCCGTCCATCTCCACCCCCGACTGGGCCACCCTCCTCAAAGGCAGAAAAATGATCGGAAACCATATTTTCGGTTACATCGATTAACCGATATTCGCGAACGGAACCACGAATCGACACAAATAATCACGAATGAAGAACGTTTTAGAAAAACGAGGAACTCATCGGCAGAGTGACTGCCGAAACCAAAGGCTGTGACTGAGAAAACCCTCTATTATTGGTGATTCGTGTCAATTCGTGCTGATTCGTGGTGAGTCATTTCCGTTTTCAGGATTATCGGATGATTTTCCCGTACGCTTCGTCCGCCGAAAGACCGTCCAGCAGAATGCCGTAGAGCAGTTCTTTGATGAAGGGGCTGTTATAGGGCGGGTTGGATGTGGGCCAGTAGCGCGCACTTTCCACGTAGGCTTCGTGCATATTGTCCTGATATTTTTCGATCATATAGCTGATGTACGTATTGAAGTGCGATTTGGTCTGTAGTTCGGCAAAGAAACTCCCGCGCAATCCGCTCTGCAGTTTTGCCCCCTCCATCGATTCCGCCTGCATCTGCGATTTGGCGATATGCTTCAAAAACGCCGCGCCGAGATCCCGGTTCGGCCCGTTTTCCATTACAGCCCACGAATGCTCGAATTCGCCAAAAGCGAAATTGGTCGGCTTCAGCTGCGGCGATTCGAGCAGCTGAATATGCTCCAACCACTCCGCCCCGTTACGGTCGAGCATGCTGAAATAGCGCTCTGTATAGGAAGGCAGGAACAATACCTCTTCATTCATGAACAGCTCAATATCGTCGCGCTTGTCCGGACAAAGGAAAAAGGCATCGAAAGCCGCCAGTTTTTCAAAATAGCGCAGCGTTTCGCGAAGCGACTCACGGCACGGGGCTTCATCGGGCGGCAGTAGGTTTCCGTCTTCATCGACCAGACCGGAGGTGAAAAGGCGGCGAAGAATCCGGTAGGTCGACCGGTTGGCATTGCACAGCCCAAACAGGCCGATTTTCTTTTCGGCGATCCGGTTATATTCGTGCAGCTTTTGCGCAGCGGAAAGCAGATCCTCCATTGAAAGCTGCATGCCTTCGGGCACAAACCCGACTTTCTCCCCCAGTTCCGCGTTGAACCAGATGCAGGCATATTTGGTTTCCAGATACGGCCCCGGCCAGATCCCCCCGCAGCGCCCCCGGTCTTTTGTCCACTCCACCAGTTTCGGGCGGTAGAGTTCAATAAAGTCCGGTTCTTCCAGAAAATCATGCAGATGCTTCCGGCCCCATTCCCAGTCGTTCAGCTTTTGGGCGACATCCCGGTAAATATAGGTGTTCATCCGGACGATATCTTTCGTAAACTGCCCCGTCTCGATCATCCGGCAGATCTCATCAGCCGCCTCCCGGTCGGTTCCCGTATCCATTTTACTGAACACCACTTCCGCATCCGGATTCATGAAATGGAACTCCTCTATCCACATACTCAGCGAATCCGCCCACCAGCTCCGATTCTGCCAGATAGTGGAACAAAGCAGCCGCCGGACAGGCTTCGGCGCCGAAACAGCCCGATGCGCAGACATCGGCATATTTTCCGGAACCGATTCATGCGCTCCGTCTGTCGATTCCGAACAGCCCGCAAACAATACTGCCGCCGAAACCAGCACCGTAAAAAATACCGTCCGAATCATCTTTCTGGAAATGTGCACAATGCCCCCTGTTTAAATATCGGCAGAACACCGTTAAATGTGAGCTTTATTCGGGAGAAGGTTTTTAATTCGGACACTGCGCCGTGTCAAGAACCGCAGACCGCCCGAAGACACACAGAACCGTGTGCGGAGAGAAACCTCGTTTATTTTTGCCGGAACTCTTCCATGAGCTCTTTGATCACCGCAGCAACGCCGTCATTGCCGATACGCGCCCGTCCGCCGCACGATTCGCGGATATAAAACGCCTGCGGTTCGTGCCCGGTCAACTGCGCCGATTCCCCCCGGCTCAGCGCCAGCGCGTGGCCGATCATCCCTTTCGCAATATAATCATACGGCAGCAGCATCGTGCTGAGCGGCGGATTGGCCCGCAGTCCGTTCGGGTTGTTATTATGCCCAAGCACGGCGAAATCGCCCGGAACAGCGAACCCTTTTCCAACGGCGGTATTCATGAATTCCAGCGCGATTTCATCGTGGTAGGCAATCACGGCAATGTCGCCCCGGTGGGGTTCCCACCGCTTTATAATCCGCTTATAATCCTTCGGCGAACGGTCAATCATACCGATCAGGTTCGGGAAATCTTCCCGGTCGCACCAGCGGCTGTACTGCAAAAGCTTGCGCTGAAAATATTCCGTCCCCTCGGCGTCCGGACCAAGCAGGGCGATTTTTGTATAGCCGACCTTTTTGAGATAATTGCACTGCAAATAGGTATCGGAATGGCGCGCATCGGTTTCCACCAGCGGATTCCAGTAGCAGTTTTCCTCCAGTCCGTGCGCCGGATTGGCCAAGACCACCGGCAATTCGCTTGCCCGGATAAAATCGTGCAGCCCGGCCGGCTGCTGATCCTCGCCGAGCCACGGCAGAATGATGGCACAACAGTCCTGTTCGAGGAATTCTCGCGCCAGCACCGCGGAATTGATGTCGATTTCCGTGACCGTCCGGATATTGAGTGAAATCCCCATCCCTTCGGCCGTATGGTGAAGCTGGTCGATCAGGCTGGTCACATAATAGCCCCATTGCTTCAACGGCAGCAGCACACCGATCCGATCCGAGGTTCGCAGCACTTTATCCGCAGCAACCTTGCGTTTCTTGAAATCCGTGGCGCGCTCGGTCACAAACGTCCCGCTGCCGCGTTTCAGCTCCACAAATCCCTGTTCCGCCAGCGTTTCAAATGCGTGGCGCACCGTATGGTAATTACAGCCGAACTGTTCGCCCAACGCCCGCACTCCCGGCAACCGCGTCCCCGGAGGAAGCTCCCCGCTCTCAATCCGCGAAAGGATATTATCGCAGATTTCCTGATATTTATGCGGTGCCATATCCAGGCCTGTATCACTTGAACTGTCTTTAGCCATAACGATTTACCTCAAATTGTTAGCACACTGATCTCTTTCCACCCATCAGTTGCCGAGCGATATAGTAACAGAATGCAGCTCCGGCAAAAGATATATAACACCCGTTTTTACCCTTAAAAAGGAAAGGCCGCGCAGATTGCTCAGCACGGCCTCCCCCGGTTGGATGATGATGAAAAAAAAATCAGATCTTGAAATGCCGTCGGATAAACAGAATCGCGCCGCCAAACGCCGCAACCATCCCGAGCTGTAGCCATCCGCCCGGAACATCCGCTCCATTACACGTGAGATCAAGCACCATCGATGAACCGGGAGCAATGATTGCCGATTTCAGCGGCTCAGTCATTGCGTTGAGCATCGTAACGTGACCCCAACCGGAAGAGGTCAGTGCCAGCGCCCCTGATCCCGATGTCTCCCCGACATTCGTGATGGTTCCGGCACACCCCAGCCATCCATGCTTCCGCCCTCGAAATCCCCGATCAAGATTGCGGAACTGATCGCCGGAACGGCCAGCAGCGCAACCGCCGCCAATATTGCTTTATGCTTTTTCATTTTCATCTTCTCCTCTTCTTAATGGCGGCCGCCGGAAAACCTGCCGGGCTCCGGCGGCCCGCCTTAAAAATTATTCACCTTCGACTTTGAAGAATCCGATATCACCGGACATTGGAACCGAAACGGTTGTCGTGGCTCCTTCCGCCGTAAGATTTGAAACGGCCGTCCATGAGGCATCCGACAACGCAGCCTTGCCAAGGATCGTGTAATCAATGTACTGCTCAGAATCCCAAGCCAACTGAACCATTCCGCCCAAGGCATTCATTGACCGAATCGTCGGCTCCACAGTTGCAACCGGCCGCCGAAGCACGAGCTGCAATGCACTCAGGCCACCGCCGTTTGCGCCGCCAAGAACATTAAACCGGATCTCGCCGCCGAGCGGAGAAATCTGCGTGATCACCACATAATTTGTACCCTGCACGCCCCCGGAAACAGCCGACTGCGAAGAGAGCAGCGTTGCCGACAAAGAAGGCGCATATCCTTGGGTGATGGTATAGGTGTTCGTGGTCACCCCGACCTGCTTCGGATGCGTGAAGTACAGATAGAGGTCATAGGTCATATCCGAATCCAGACCATTGAGCTCAAAATTCATGTTGCAATTATTGCCGCCGAGGGAGGTTGCCCAAATGGTGTTTGAATATGTGTTCGCCCAGGTTTTTCCGGGAGTATCCCATATATTGGGGCCATACGTTGCCAGACCGGCCAGCACACTTTCATACCCGGTATTCCCGAATACGCCGGCACCGCTCGCTTCACCGATCGATTTAGGCGTCCAGTTCCCCAGCCACCAGATATTCGGGTAATCAATATTAGCCCAATTATTCAAACCAAATGAAGGCGCCGCAGCGACGGTGCCATTGGAAACCGGGAACACGCCGTAGGACTGGTTATGGCTGCTGTTTGCCAAATTGATATTATACAACCCCAGAGGCGTAGCCGAAGGCGCGCCGGGAACCCCGGCCACATAAAACAGCCACTCGTACCATACCGTGCATGAATTTGTAGATCCGGAGTTATCGATCGCCTTAACCGCCGCCGTATGATACCCGGGTATCAGGTCAACTGCGTTATAAGAGATCGTGTTCATTCCGGAAACCGTGACAAAATTCGTTGCCACCATACTGCCGTCAAGATGAAGCTCCATTGCAGAGGCGCCAAGTGCGCCGTCAATAACGGTACCGGTAACGGTCAAATCGTTTGTAGTCTGATAACCCGTCGGAGTTCTGTTCGGATTGATCAGCGGCGGCTCGACATACTTCACAACGACATCGTCGATGACAAAAACGATGGGCTGATCAACTTTTCCGGGGCCATTTACACCGAGACCGAAGCCGAAACTCAATTCCCAGACCGGGATCGACGCATCAACCGTAAAATCCTTGTCATACGACTTATAGGCATTGCCGTTTGCGGAAGTCAACGGAATGGAGATAACCGCTCCGTTCGTGACCGCATCGCTATAATTGGCCTGACCGCTGACATTGAGCGCCGTACCCTGCGTAGGATCATTCGGATTATAAATGCTGATGCCCAGTCCGGTATTGGTCAAACTGCCCCAGGTCGATGCATCAGCCTTGAAATAGAATTCCAGCACATAGTACTCCGAATATCTTAAAGATTCGGATATAGCCGCTTCAATTTGATCCGAGCATCCTCGGTGGAAAATTGCCAATCGACCTTTGCTTGCCCATTGTTGCGGTCTGCATTCCACGCCATTACCTCCGAACGCATTTGCTC
>QKFE01000074.1 GCA_003252225.1 Kiritimatiellales bacterium
CGCCCTTTCGGTTCAGCAATAGGGCGATAAAAAACGGGCCGCCTAAAAGGGCGGTGATGACGCCGACCGGCATTTCGACCGGATAAATAAGGGTGCGTGCGAGCGTGTCGCAAAGCAGCAGAAAGGTGCCGCCGAAAAGGAAGGTGGCCGGAATCAGTGACCGGTGTTCGGGGCCGATCAGCAGGCGGCAGATGTGCGGGGCAATCATGCCGATAAATCCGATCGGTCCGCAGAACGCCACCACGCCGCCGACCATTAAAGACGCCGCAACAAAGAGCAGTTTTTTCGTACGGTTCACATTCACGCCGCGACTGGCCGCAATATCATCGCCCGTCATCAGCAGGTTCAGTTCATTGGCCGAGAACAGCAGGATCATTGTGCCAACCAGCACAAAGGGCAGCATATCCATCAAAACGCCGTAACCGGTCACATCCACCGAACCCATCATCCACCGGATAATGCGGAACGAATTCGCAAAGCCGCTGATGTAATGAATGAACAAAATCAGACTGGAAAAAAAGAAGCTCACCGCAACACCGGCCAAAAGCAGCGTTGCAGTTGAAAAACCGTTTTTAATCCGCGTGAGTCCGTAAACCAGCAGCAGCGCCAGCATACTTCCGAAAAACGACGCCAAAGAAATACCGGCAATTCCGAACACCGAAAAGGCCAGCCCCAATCGAATATACAAAGCCGCGCCCAGCGAAGCCCCGCTGGCGGTGCCCAGCGTAAACGGCGTTGCCAGCGGGTTGCGAAACATCGCCTGAAAAGTCAGTCCGCTCAAGCCCAGCCCGCTGCCCACCAAAAAGGCGGCCAAAGCGCGCGGGATGCGCAGGTCGCGCAGAATACTGCTCTGCATCGAATCAACCGGGTTCCAAAGCGAAGAAAGAGGGATGAAATACCACCCGTTTTCGGAACGGCCCAGCGTCGGGGCAACAAACAAAGCAACCAGTGCGGCCAGAGCAATCAGAGAGAGGATAACCGGTTTTTTCATTCGCTGTCCTCCGAAGTTTTTCCTCCAATGCCTGCGGTGACATAGGGGAGGGGGGCGCGGGGGGAGGGGATGCAGTCGAATGACGTTTCGTAAATCGACTCCAGAATTTCCGGTTGGGCGGTTTCCGCCGGTGTTCCTGCAAAACAGACCGCGCCGTTTTTCAGCGCAACGATCCGGTTGCTCGCGGCGATCGCAGCATTAATATCGTGACTGACCGAAACCACGGTAATATTCCGCTCGTTGTGCAAACGGGCCAAAAGCTGCATCACATCCGCCTGATGTTTATAGTCCAGAAAAGAGGCCGGTTCATCGAGCAGCAGAATATCCGCCCCCTGTGCAATCGCCGCCGCAATAAACACCATCTGCCGTTCCCCGCCGCTGAGTGTGCTTAATCGGCGGTCTCTGAATTTCAGAACCCCGGCCATTTGCATCGTTTCTTCAACGATGATTTTGTCTTCACCGGAAACCGATGTGAACGGAGAGAGGTGCGGATAGCGGCCCATTAAAACAAACTCAAAAGCGGTGAACGGAAGCGCCCGCCCTTCGGCCTGCGGAACATAACTCAGTTGCCGGGCCAGTTCGCGCTGTGAAATCTGCTCAATGGGCTTGCCGTTCACCGCAATACTTCCCGCCCAGTTGGTGTAAACCCGGCTGATACATTTAATGAGCGTTGTTTTACCCGCGCCGTTCGGCCCGATAATGGAAACATAATCGCCGCGATTTATTCCGAGTGAAATACCGCCGAGAATTTCCTTCCCCGAAATCGACAGTTTTAAGTCGCTGATCTGGATGGCGGCTTCGTTCATTCTGCCACCTCAAAAACTTCGGGGTAAACGGCGCGGGCGATGTCTTCGAAAACGAGCACAAATCGCGGGCCGGGAATACAGACATAACTGTCGCCCAAAACACAGACCTGACCGTTTTTAACCGCCGGGACATTTTTCAGAACATCCCACTCTTTTTTCACCTCTTCCGGCGTCATTTTGACCGATGTTTTGAGATCCGGAATCAGGTCAATAATTACGTCGGGCGCAAGCTGCATAATGGCTTCGTGCGACATGCGGGCATAATCGAGCGAGCCGGAATAAACATTTTCCGCGCCGATCATTTCGAGCATTTCATCATAGTGGGTGTTTTTGCCGGCGACATACACATCCGACAGTCCGCCGGAGCCCATGTTGCGGCCGATGGAGATCAATACGCGGCGTTTCGGCGCACCGGCAATTTTGCTTTTGACCGTTTCGATGCGGCCGTTCAAATCAGCCCGTATTTTTTCGCTCCCTTCTTCCTGATGAAGAATGTGGCCGAGTGTTTCGATGGTTTTGAAAATGGAGGGAATCGTGGCGGTATCGAGCCGTACATGCGGAATGCCGATTTCGCGCAGCCGTTCCGCTGCGGCGCTATGTTCATCCAGCAGGAAAACGACGTCAGGTTTCATGGAGTAAATCAGCTCATAATTGGCATCGGTATATCCTCCGATTTTCTGCCGTGTTTTCGCCTCTTCCGGATAATTGCAGAAGGAGGTTACGCCCACCACGCGCTCGCCCGCACCGATCGCAAACAGGCATTCGGTGATACTGGGCGCCAAAGAAACAACCCGCTTCGGATTGTCCGGAACAGGGAGCGGTTCGGGCGCGTTGCCGCAGCCGCTCAGCAAAAATAAGCACAACGGTACAGTGAGTATAATACAGGCGGAACGTAACGGAATATTTCTCTCGCAACGCCGCAAAGCCACAAAGAGAGCAGTCCGGTTGAACGATTTTGCGCCTTTGCGGCTTAAGCGAAGCGGGCGTGATAGAAGATATATCAGTTTATTCATCGGTAAGTTTAAAGTTGAAGGATTGCGTCAGCTCGGAGCGGATCGGTTCGCCGTCTTTGAACGCAGGGGTGAATTTGGCGTTGCCGATGGCTTTAACGGCGGCGGTGTCGAGACGTTTATAGCCCGACGACTTTACCACCTGAATATCCCCAACCCGCCCTGTTTCGGAAACCGTGAAAGCGAGCATAACGGAGCCTTCTTCTCCCCGCTTGCGCGAAACCGCCGGATAGGTTGCGGTGCACTGCGACTGAATTTCAGCATCGGTAAACGTGCCCTTATTTTCGTTCAGGGATCCATCCTGCTCAATCGATCCGGCACCCGGCGGCTGAAGCGCTTCGACGGGTTTTTCCGCGACCGGTTCCTCAACGGTTTTTTCGACGGGTTTTTCAGGCGGTGTTTCGACGGCTTCATTCAGTACGGCGGGCACAACAATTTCCGGTTCCGTCAGGGGGAGAATATCCTCCGGTTCGACCGGTTCCGGGGTTTCCGGAACGGGCTCCTTTTCCTCCGGCGGCGGGGTAGGGGCGGGGGGCGCGGGGGGAGGGGTTTCAATCGACGGCATCAGCGTGAGTTCAACCGCAACCGCGCCGCTGTCGATTTCAATTATCGCTTCGCGGTTATTGTGCCGGCTTTTTATGCTGAACGCAGCAACGTGAATCGCGACCGAAAACAGAATACCGGTCAAAAGACGCAGGCTCATTTTTCGGCCTCCTTTTTGCAGCTGAAGGAGACCCGTTCAATTCCTGCCGATCGCAGCTTGTCGAGTATTTCAACGGCAATCCCGAGATCAGCCGTGCGGTCGCCGGAAATAAACAGCGGGGAGTCTTCGCCCTTTTTCGCGAGGGCGGACTGAACCAAATCAACGAGGTTTTCCTGCGTAGTTTCGGTGTCGTTAAAAAGGATCTTATTTTCGGCGGTGATGGTAATGTTTAAATAGTCGCGATTATCGGCCTGCGCGGTTCCGGCTTTTGGAAGATCCACTTTCATTCCGCGGTGAAGCACCATCGAAACCATGGCATAAATGAAAAAAACGAGGAGCAGAAATACAACGTCAATGAGCGGAAGCATTTCCACCCGCGCGCGCCTGTTTTCATATCCGGTTTTGAGTTTCATGTTTTTTTTAGGCAGTAGGCACTAGGCATGAGGCACCAGTGATTACCTTTACTTGTCCAACGTTGCTTTTCATCATTCTCTTGCCTCTTGCCTCTTGCCTCTTGCCTCTTGCCTATCGCCTATTGCCTATTGCCTCTCTTCTCCATCCCTTTCTGGACGGTGACGGTGTAACAGGAACACATTTTTTCGAGGAAGTGGGTGACCTTTTCGACCTTGCGGACAAAGGCGTTGTGCGGCAGCAGGGTGATGATGGCGACGGTGAGGCCGGCGGCGGTGGTGATGAGGGCCTGCGCGATTCCGCCGGTTACGGCTTTGGGATCTTCGATGCCGGCTTCGCCCAAAAGGTCGAAAGAGGAAATGATGCCGGACACGGTGCCGAGAATGCCGAGCAGGGGAGCAAGGGTGATGATGGTGTCGAGAATGCTGAGGCCGCGTTTCATCGCCGCGATTTCAATATCGGCGGCCGCTTCAAGGTTTTCGGTCAGGCCATAGTTTCGGTGCGCGAGGCCGCTGCTTAAAATTCGACAGGTCATGCACTTGGTGTCTTTTGACTCTTCAATGGCTTTTTCAAATTCCCCGGCTTCCGTCAGTTCAAAAATACGGTTGATCTGCTTTTGGCTGCGGGTTGCCGTCACGCGTATCCAGTACAGCGCGCGCTCAATTGAGACGGCAATTCCGACGATTGAACAGGCCAAAAGCGGCCACATGAGCACGCCGCCTTTTTGTATCAGTTCTTCCATGATTTGCTCCGTTTAAACTTTCTGAACCTATCGCATGTCGTTGCCATTTAAAAGCCGCTTAAGTGCCGGAAAAGGGTGCCCCGCAACTCCTGTGGCGCAGGAGGTACGGGGACTTGGAGGATAAATCAGTGTTTGCCGTTCCAGTGTTTTCCGCAGAGAAAAGCGACGCGGGTAACAGGCTGGATTATCCTGTTGTTCTGACCGACTTTTTGTCTGTTTCGGTGCTTCACGAATCCCTCTCTGCCGAATAAACCGGGCAGGTTAAAAACCACTCCAAAGACAGAAGGAATGAGGCCGGGGCAGGTCGCCGTTGGACGCATTCCCTTTCTGCGAAGGAGAAAAACATCAGCAACCGGAGTTCGTTTTCTGGCTTACGGCACAGGGCCGATTACAGTTGCGCGACAGCGCCCGATTCGCACGGGACTTACCGAAATTTCCGATCGAAGGCCCGCATCGTTGTCTTTCCGGTTTGAACTGTCAAGGGGGTTTCGCGGGCGGCGCAAAATGGAGGGCTGTTTCAGCAAGATCGTTTCAAAACGGAGGCTAATGCGCCGGTTTTGCTGGGAAAGTGCTTCGATGGAAATTTTCCTTTGACTCACCCCGTTTCTGCCCCTAGTGTGCGGCTCTTTATTGAAGGCAGTTGATGGAAGCCGGTGCGATTCCGGCGCTGTAGCGCAACTGTAATGGGCGAGCCCCCAAGCCAGAACTTTCAGGCCTTCAAGATGTTGGACTCTTTCGCACTAAAGGAGGCTCAATGGATCTCACGTCCGGCGGCTTCCGGGCGTTTTTTTATGCCGCGAAGGGGGGTTGAAAAATAAATGCCCGCGATTTACGGGCGGAAAGAAGAATAGAAAATGAAAAAAGCAATTGTTTCAATGGCGGCAGGTACTCTGTTTGTCGGACAGCTGATCGCTGCGCCGATTGTTGCCCATCCGGCACAGTCGATTACTGCTCTGATGAATTCAGGCGGAACGTTCACGACCTATAGCGGAATGGCTCAAAACGGAAATACCCTCTATTTCGGAAACTACGACACTGTGCGCACCTATGATTTGGGAACCGGTACTCCGGGTACTTTAGCGAATGTCGGCGGAGCTGCTGACATCACAGCCTTCGGCGTGGTTGGCTCCACCCTGCATATTTCGCAGACGCTTTCCTATTCTTCGCCCTATCCGTCAAACATCAGCACGGTTAACGGCGGCGGAGCAACACCTGTACTCGTCAGCGGAACGCAGATCGGCGAAGCAACCTACGGGGTTTATGATGCGGCGGTTTATGGCGGCAGTTATTATTTTTCCGCCAGCCTCGGACAGGTCACCAATACGGGGCCGGTTACAGGAACCACTTCCGGAACCCGCATTTACCGTCTGGACGGCGGAACTGCGGTTGAAATTGCAAACGTCGGCGGATATTCCGGCGGATTGACTTTTGATGCGGCCGGTAACCTCTATTATGCCTCGCAGACCGGTAACGGCGTTGTCCGATTTGATGCGGCCGATGTGGCTGTTGGCGGGCTGGATCTTTCCGATGCAACGACCGTGGTCAATGTGACCGGTTCCAGTCTGGGCTTCCTTTCCAGCGGCGAAATGGTGATCACTACCGGATACGGGCAGCAGATGGCCAGCTATGATGTTACGACCGGCCTGAAAACCCACGCCATCGCGTCCACTTCCGGTTCGGATTATATGGGTAAATTTGTGATCGACGGCAGCGACAACATCCACGTTCTTTCGACCGATTGGGGCGCTTACGAAAGCACACTGTCAACCATCGCGATTCCGGAACCGAGTTCGGTCATTCTGATGCTGGGCGGTTTTTTCGGAATGGCAATGTTCCGCCGCAGACACCGTTACTTTTTCAAACGCTAAACTCAAATGCGTTCATTCGGAACAGGGGCAGCACTGATTCTGTTGGCGGCGATTTCAACTTTCGCCGACACCAACAACGTCATTGTGGTGTCTGCCCCGCGTCTGGATGACCTTGATTTAATGGCGGTCGATACGGCGGCGGATGTCACCGTGATTGACCGCGAAATGATTGAGCAGTCCGGCGCGGTTTCCGTGCCGGACTTATTGCGCAATGAGGCCAATGTGCTGTTCCGCAATACAACCGGAAATGTCAACGACGGGCAGATTTCGATGCGCGGGTTCGGCGATAATTCCCACCTGCGCACGCTGGTGCTGGTGGACGGGCATAAAATGAACCGTCCGGATATGGGTCGCCTCGGTTGGCAGTCGGTGCCGCTTTCCAATATTGAACGCATTGAAGTGATCCGCGGCGGGCAGAATGTGCTTTACGGCGACCGGGCTGTCGGCGGGGTCATTAAAATTACCACGAAACGCGGGGCGGATGCCGGGACGCAGCTGGGCGGAAGCCTCGGCAGTTTCGGATACCTTTCCGGTTTTGCCGGCCACGGCGGTGCAGCCGGAAATGTGGACTATTATGTCGGGGTAGACGGATATGAGTCCGAAGGTTTCCGCTCCAATTCCGCTTCGCGGGCTGTAACTTATTCCGGAAGCCTCGTCTGGTATGGCGACGCCGACACCGTTTCGCTGCGTCTGTCGCATACGGACGGGTATTTTGAATTTCCCGGCCCGCTGAATTATACCAACATGATGCAGGATGCGACCCGGTCGAATGAGGATAATCATTATTCCAATATGGAAGATTCCCTCGCTTCGCTGATTTGGGAAACGGAGCGCGATTGGGGGGCAGGCCGGGTCAGCTCCGGCATGAACTATCGCAACATCGCCTGGATGATGGGGGGGATTGAGGCGGAAAACCGTCAACTGGGTGCATCGCTTGGGCCGCGCGTCCGATGGGGAAGCGAAGAGGAGTTCCTGATGGGCGGAGTCGACCTGAATTATGACCGGGTTAATGCCGACAATTTTGACTCGCAGGATTTTTCCGGCCTGCGAGTGCTTACTTCCGACGCGGAACTGGACCGTTTTACCTATGCGCCCTACCTCTTTGCCCAGAAGGATGCAGGCCTCGATTTTGTCATCAACGGCGGTGTGCGTTTCGAACACGCGCGAACGGATAACGAATATCGGGATTACGAAGATAGCCAGCTATTCCCGACCTATATGGGCCACCGAGGAGAGTATCCGAACCCGGACTACAAAAATCCGCCGGACATCAATCCTACAAATTCATACAGCGGGATTATTTCAAAAGAGGGCTGGGCGGCTGAATTGTCGCTGGTTTACGAATTTAATAAAAGCTGGTAAAGCTGGGTGGGTTATGACCGGGTTTACCGCTATCCGAGTCTGGATGAAACTGCGGCCTATCAGGAATATCCGCTGAGTGATCCGCTGAATGAAGACCTTGATCCGGAAACCGGTAACCAGTTTGAAATCGGGGTGAGCGGGGAATCGGCAAAGTGGGATTTTTCCAGTACCGCTTTCTATATGGCGATGGACAATGAAATTGTTTTTACTGAAATCGCCAACTATTCAGGCACATCTGTTCGGATGAATACCAACCTCGGCGCAACGCGCCGCTATGGTCTTGAGAGCGGGGTGTCGATGAATCGTAAATGGTACGGTGCTTCGTTGCGCTGGACATTTCAGGATGCGCGGCTGCACGGCGGCGAAAATGACGGGAACCGGGTGCCGTTGGTGCCGTGGAATTACGGCACGGTTTCGACCTGGGTTGAGCCTGTAACGCAATTGCGTTTGACGCTCTCCTATTCTTATGTATCCGATCAGTATCAGGGAAATGACGAGCCGAATGCCGGCCCTGAAATAGATGCGTACGGGCTGCTTGCTTTCCGGGCAAACATCGCTCTGGCCGAATATGCCCGGCTCGAAATCATGATGGATAACCTGCTCAATGAAACGTATGCTTCTTCGGCATACGGAGGGATGTATTATCCGGGGGCGGGGCGCAGCTTCCGCGCCGGATTAACACTGGAGTTTTAAAATGAAAAAACGGATTGTTTCAGCATATCTGCTATTCACTGCGTTTTCGGCCCTGGGGTATTCGGTGACATTTCCAACTGCGCCCGCTGCCGGTCAATCGGGCTCAACGGCGATCCACCGAAACAGCGCTTCGTTTGTTGCGTGGGCGGATGGATACACCGATATGGTTTTCGGCGAGGACTCGAACAATCCGCAGTTTAGAAATCCTGCGGTTGCGCTGGGGAAAGCAGAAGGGGTTAATTCCGGAGTCGTCTGCCTTGGGCGCGACGGCCGGATCACACTGACTTTTTCGCAGGGCATTGCAGATGGTGTGGGGTTTGACTTCGCCGTATTTGAAAACGCCTTTGATGACACTTTTTTAGAGCTAGCTTTCGTTGAGGTCTCTTCCGATGGCCTCCATTTTGTCCGGTTCCCTCATTTTTCCAATACTCCAGCACTGGTTCCTAAAGACGGTAAGGTTTATCCGTTCCAGATTTATGGGTATGCAGGGAAATATGCGATCGGGTACGGGACACCCTTTGATCTTTCCGAACTAATTGCTGTTTCAAATTCCATCGTTGCCGGAGGGCATTCTTTAACTGCCGAATATGTCACCGATTTCAGCGCAAACATGCCGCATCTTGATTTGTCGAATGTTCAGTATGTGCGGCTGGTTGACGTGGTCGGCGATGGAAACACCCCCGATTGTGAAGGCTTTCCGATTTACGACCCGTATAAGACGACCGGGACGGCGGGGTTTGATTTGGATGCAGTGGGGGTGATTCACCAGCCGATGGTGGCGGGAGATCCGCAGACGATTGCTTTTGCCGATATTCCGCATCAGAAACGGGCATTCGGTTCAGTGCAATTGAGTGCGTCGGCGAGCAGTGGATTGCCGGTTAGTTTTGAGGTGCAGTCGGGGCCGGCGACGAACAGCGGAAATGCGCTCTATTTTACGGGAACCGGAACGGTGGAAGTTGTCGCGAATCAGGCGGGTGACGCAACGTATGCTCCTGCCGCCCCAGTGCTACAGTCATTTATCATTGCGGAAGAGATTCAGCATATTTTTGTGGAGCCGGTTCCGAATCAGTTGAAAAACGGCGGAACGGTGCAGGTGAATGCCTATTCGAGCGGCGGCCTGCCGGTCAAAATGCAGGTACAGTCCGGCCCGGCTTCGGTGATAATTAATGAAGACACGCATCTGCTCAATCTCGGCAGCGAATCCGGCTCGGTTACGTTGCGCGCGTTTCAGCCGGGGGATTCCGTTACTGCACCTGCGGATGATGTTTATGTGCATTTTGAAATGGTGGAATCGGGGGCATCCAATGCGCCGGTTGCCTTTGCGGACTGGTTTTCAACGAATGCCGCTCCATCCATTTTCATTCAGCCTGCCAATGATTCATTTGGCCAACCGGCCTCAACGCTCGGTTTTGAATTCCAGATGAATGTCGCCGCGCGCTGCCGGGTGATGGAATCGACCAATTTGACCCTTTGGACGAACGCCATTCCGAAAATCATCGGACAGACGCATATCGGCAATACCCTGCATTTGAATGTACTGTTTCCTGTCGATTCATCGAACCGCTTTTACCGCCTTCAGTTTGAAGCGCAGTGAACCGGCCAAACGCGACTTCCTCGTCGCATTCAATGCGGGCAATATACGCGCCTTTTCACCGCCCTTTTGGCGGTTCTGTTGGAAGCGCGTCGCGGTTACGGCACCATTTCCGCGCAGCCGGTATAAAAGCGCAAATGCCCCTTGCCTTGAAATGCCCGATTCCGGTATGTGTATGCACCTCTTATTCAAAAAGGGCCCGTAGCTCAGTCGGTCAGAGCAGGAGACTCATAATCTCTTGGTCGGGGGTTCAAGTCCCTCCGGGCCCACCACTCTAAAACCTCGTATTTCTTAAGAAGAACGGGTTTTTTCTTTATCCATCGGTCGAGTTGTCTACCCCTGTCTACACCCCGACATGGGTTAGAAAAGCACACAAATAGCGGTTCCGTCCAAGGTTCCTTGTCAAACCCGGAATAGTGGCCGGTATTTAACTCATAGGGAGCGTGGACGGCAGAAGGTCTGGAAGTTGCGTGTGCGCATGTGGGGTCCAAGGGCAATCTAAGCGAAATCTGCGTCGGCACCGGGCGGGCCAGGTATCTTTAATACTATTTAAAGCGCGATCGCATCCTTGGCGACCTGCACGGCCAGGCCCCCTTCCTCTGGCTTGCCGCCGAGCGGTTTGAAAAGTAAAACTAGAGCGTTTCCCAACACCTAGTGCAGTGCATGTCCAGCAAGGAGGATGGGTTGGCTGGATGATCCAGTTCCATGAAGGATTGGATGTGTGCGACCGTGCCTTTTTTTTTGCGGAAACAATCAAGGCGCAAATTCCTATGTGGCGAACTACATCCGGTGTAGGTCTTCAGCGGTAGTGGCACATATAGGCCCCTTTTGCTAAGAGACGGATCCGGCCAT
>QKFE01000329.1 GCA_003252225.1 Kiritimatiellales bacterium
AACATTCCCGGCAATGGATCTAATATTTTTATGTCTGGGTTTGATGTAACCCCTTTTTCTTTCTACCGGGTTAGAGTTCAGACACAGTAGAAATGTGATTTTTCATCATGACTTCTGTAGTTCTATTCATCCTTCTGCTTTGCTCGTTTGTCTTTTACGGCATTGTTGGAAAAGAGAAACTCTGGCTGGAAGCGCCGGTGTGGATCGCAACGTTTGTTGCGGGTTCGATCTGGCTGATCCGGGAAATTTTCCGGCAGAAAGGTTCCCGCTCTTTTCGGCTTCCGTTTGAATGGCTGCTGTTCGGGCTGTTTCTGATTTGGTCTGGTGTCACAACACCGTCATCTGCCGTTGTATTCGAATCAACGCTCTGGCTCGTTTTTATGGGGTGTGTTTTTTTGAGTTATCTGGTTTGGGCGAACCAGCTGACAGCTTTTAAGGATAACCGCCTTTTGCTCGGCACGTTGATTTTTGCGGTTATGCTGGCGGCTTTGTACGGGCTGGTGGTGCATTTTAAATGCCCCGAAAAAATTCTTTGGGCGGAACGGTATACGGATCATTACAAAGGGCGACTGATGTCGACCTATATCTGCCCGAACCATTTCGCCCATTTGATGCAGATGCTCATTCCGTTCTGTCTGGCTTTGATTTTTATTCCCCAGTCAGGCGTATTCCTCCGTTTGCTGGCGGGATACAGTTTCATCATTTTTCTGCCGACGCTTTTTTATACGGAATCCCGGGCCGGCTGGCTGGGCAGTATCGCTGCGGTCGGAGCCGTTATCTGTCTGATCGCACTGCGGAAAAGTAAATTGTTATTTGCTTTGCTGGCGGTTCTTGTGCCGCTCAGTGCAGCACTGCTTTTGGCCGGGGCATGGCGCTATTCCGAAACCTTCCAGCGCCGGATGACGCCGGTGGTTAATTTTTTAAGTCAGCAGAATGAAGACGGAATTGGTAGCGAGTCGCGCGATTTCCGGCCCCAGACCTGGATGGATACAATCGATATGATTAAAGAGAATCCGGTGAAAGGGACAGGGCTGGGCAGTTATGAGTTCACCTTTCCTTCGCACCGGAAGCGATATAAAGGCCGTCGTACGCTGACGGTGCATCCGCATAATGAATATCTGGAAATGTCGGCGGATAGCGGGCTGGCGGGATTCGCACTGTTCGGAACGGCCTGGCTTAGCTTGATGTTTTGGACATTAATCCGTTCACTGAAAGCGGAAAACGTCCGCCATGCCTATATGGGGTTTGCTTTTATCGGTATGGCGCTCGGAACCATGGTTCATTCATTCTTTGATTTTCAGATGCACATTTACCCCAACATGCTTGCGTTTGCCTTTTTAAGCGCGGTGGCCGTGACTCCGTTGAAGGCGGCGGGCGCGTCTGAAAAAAAGACCGGCAAAAGTTCCCCTTTTATTGTCGCGGCAGTGGCTTTGGCTGTGCTGGTCGGCGCCGGATTCAGCTTTAAGGTTATCGGTTCCGCGCTGTTCCGTGTTTCCGGCGATGCGGCGTTGTCGGAGAAAAAATATGACCGGGCTGAAAAGCAGTTTCTGGCCGCGGTGAAACTGGACGAAGCGAATTGGAAGGCATACCGCGGATTGGGCCGAATCTGCTTTGCTGACCGTTATTACAATCTGGATGCGACTGAAAAGAAAAGGCTGGCGATGCAGGAGCGGGAATGGTTTGAGGCCGCCTGTAAATACAATCCTCAGGATCCCGACTCATTGGTGGAATTGGGGCGGGTTCTGTTTTATCTGGGATGGCAGGAGCAACAAGCGTCCGGGAATATGAATAATAACTACATCCGCGAATCGTTTGAACGCTTCCGGGCGGCGACGAAATCCCGCCCGTTTAATGACCTCTATTGGTGGGAGTTGGGCGTTGCGTTGCGCAAAACCGGGCAGTATGAGGAGGCTTTGGCGGTCTTTGAACATGCGGCAACGATCGGTCATAAAAATCCGTCGGTCTTGTTTAATATTAAATGGCTGAAGAACCGGTTGAAAAACGGAGCGAAAGAAGATGGAAAAATTCAAGCAACGGAACAGCCGACAAAAGGCAGCCTGTTGCTGAAAAAAGAAGAGACCGATTTGTCTGATCTGCTGGAACAAATGGGCAAGTAGGAGCAGGGAGAGGAAAAAATGCTGGGAGCTTGATTGATTAAGACGGATCATGTAAGCCTTCCAGCATTTGCGATAAGGGAGAATTTAAGGGTTTGAAAAGGGAAGTATTCAATATTGATTCCGGGGGGAGACCGTCGCGGTTTTTTCGGCGTTTTTTGCTCAACGCGGTATCCATCGCCTTTGCTGATGCGGTGGCTGTTGCCGGAGCGTTATGTCTCGGAAATCTGCTCCTGTTTTTGATTAATGATATTCCGTTTGCGATCCGTAACGGTTTTCTGATTGTTCCCGCATGGACACTGACTTCGTTGGTTACCCGCCTGCTGCCGGGTTGGGGTTATGGCGTTGTTGATGAACTGCGCCGGATTCAGGGCTCGTTGTTTATGCTTTTTGCCGGAGTGCTCCTGATTTCATTCTTTACTAAAATCATCCTGTCCAGCAGCCGTATTGTTTTCCTGTTCACCTATATATTCTGTGCAATTCTGGTTCCGATGGCGCGGGTTATCGCCAGATCAATTGTGATCCGGATGGGGCAGTGGGGCGTTCCCGTTTCGATATACGGCGACATGCGTTCCGTTAAAACGGTGACGGATGCACTGCGGGCTGAAAGAGGATTGGGTTATATTCCGGCCGCCATTTTCTCCGATGAAGCTTCGCAGGGAACCGTGGTGAACGGCGTGTCTGTATTGGGCCGACTTCATAATACGACGTACCGGACGCCGGTTGCGATTGTTGCCATGGGCAACAGTTCGCGGCATCAGCTGATTGAAACGCTCGAAGGTCCGCTCGAAACCTACCGCCGGGTGATCATTATTCCCGACCTGATTGAAGCCCCCTCGCTTTGGGTGGTGCCGCGCGATTTGCAGGGAATTCTCGGGCTGGAAATCACGAAGAACCTGCTGAATCCGTTCGCCCGCTTTTTTAAACGGTTTATCGATTTGGTTCTGGTGCTCGGAACTATGCCGCTGTGGGCGCCTTTAATGTTGCTGCTTTATATCCTGATCTGGCTGGAAGACCGGAAGAACCCGATATTTTTGCAGCCCCGTATCGGCCGGGGCGGAGGAACATTCCGTACGGTGAAATTCCGGACGATGGTTCCGAATGCCGAGAAGGTGCTGCAAAAGGCGTTGGCGAAAAACCCGGCGTTGAAAACGGAATGGGAAACCCATTTTAAACTGAAGAAGGATCCGCGGATTACAAAGGTCGGGAATCTGCTTCGGATTACCTCGCTCGATGAAATTCCGCAGCTGCTCAATGTGCTTCGCGGGACGATGTCGCTGGTCGGCCCGCGCCCTCTGCCTTCCTACCATTTTCAGGATCTGCCGGAACAGGTTCAGTCACTGCGCGATAAAGTCCAGCCGGGAATTACCGGCCTGTGGCAGGTCTCCGGTCGGAGTGAATCGGGCACCGAAGGGATGGAAAAATGGGACCCGTACTATGTCCGCAACTGGTCGATCTGGCTGGATGTGGTCATTATCGCCCGAACATTTAAGGCCGTGCTGGCCCGCGAAGGCGCCTATTAAAATCAGGTGTTGCGGTAATCGATAATGGTTTGGCGATAATCATTCGGATTGCCGATATCAAAACGCTTTCCTTTTACCCGGCATCCTAAAAAGCCCTCTTCCTGCCGCAGACGGTCGAGGCAGGAGGTCAGCTGGAATTCGCCGCCTTCGCGCATATTCCGGGAGATGTTGTCTTCCAGCAGTCCGAAGATTCGCGGGGTTAAAATATACTGCCCGAAAATAGTCAGGAAATGGTCGTCTTTGACATCCTGCGTCACGAGGTGTTTCTTTGCATAATCAACGGTGGGTTTTTCAGAAAACTCGGTGATCGAAAGCATACTTCCGCCCTCTTCCCAAACGCCGGTTACGCAGCCGAACTGCTTCACTTTTTCCGCCGGTGTTTCCTGTAGGCCGACGACGCTTTTGCCGGTGCGTTCATACAGGTCGAGCAGCTGCCGGATGCAGGGGGTATCGGTGTCAGACGCAAACAGGTGGTCGCCCAGCATCAGAATGAAGGGTTCATTGCCTACCCATTCTTTGGCGCAATGTACGGCGTGGCCGAAGCCTTCCTGCGATTCCTGAATCAGGAAGGTCACTTTATTACCGATGTCCATGATGTGCTGCATGTAACGCTGGTCTTCTTTGGACAGTTTGTTGGCATGTTCAACGGGCAGACGCTGGTGGAAAAAGTCCTCGAAGAATGCGCGGTCAGCCTCCTGAATAATCAATCCGACTTCTTCAATCCCCGCATTCAGCACCTGTTCGACGATCGCCATAATGACGGGTTTGGCGCGGCCGTCGCGGTCGATAATCGGGAACATTTCCTTTTTCAGTGTTTTGGTTGCGGGGAATAGCTGGTTGCCGAATCCGGCGGCGGGAATTACGGCTTTTCGGAGTCGGTTCACGGATTCGATATCGAGCTTCATGCACGGCATTTTCAGATCGCGTTCGATAATTGCGATCACCTTGTTTTGCGCGGCTTCATCTTTAACAAGAAACTGCGCCGTGCCGTCGCCCTGCGAGCCGACGCCTTTTCCGCCGAGAATAAGCGGCTGGATCGGTTCATAAGCCAGAAGTTTGTGCAGCACGGGGGAGGTTAATTGAGACGGGCAGGCGGGCTGCAGGTGTTCGTCAAATTTGGCCTGCGCCTCCGTCATCAGTTTTCCGAGCGTAACATCGTCGCCGCATTTCAGGGCTTTCATTGCGCGTTCGTTAATGTCGGCGTTGATCGGCCCGAGATATTCCTGCACCTTCTGCTGAAGTTTATTGTCAGCAAACGGATAGCATTGGTTCAGTTTGGCGAGAATTTCCTTGGTGTCTTTGAAGGCTTTGAGGTCAACGATGACATAGTGGAGTGTTTTGGGGACGTTCAGTTCTTTGACGTCCAGCCGGTCGCCGTCGAACGTCATCATCACCGGGCGGTTTCCGTATGCGCATCCCTGGTCGAGCCGACCGCAGCGCGACGGGGTTGTGATTTCGCCCATATAGCCGTATTCCATTTCACCGCGAACCGTCATTTTCAGGTCATAAACGCGATTGAAGGCGCGGGCCACCAAAACGCAGATGGCGGCGGAAGAAGAGAGTCCTTTCTGAATCGGCAGGTCGGTCATGTAATTATCAATTTCAAGTCCGCGCACGCGATAGTGCGTGAGAATCTGGTAGGCGACGCCGGCGGCATAACTGGCAAACCCGCCTTTCATTGCTTCTTCGAGCAATGCGTCACGGTCCATCGGAAGTTCGAATGGGCCTTTTTTTGTGCCGTCTTCAAACGTGGCTTTGAGAATGAGTTTATCGGGATGCGGCTGTACGCGGGCATACAATCCCTGATTTGTGCCGACGATCATGGCGTAGCCTTTTTCAATGCCGGCGTTGATACGGCGGTATCCGCCGGCCCAATCCGAATGCTCGCCGAACAGGCAAATTCTTCCCGGAACAAAAATTTTCATAGTGCTCATCCCCTTCGTTAAAAGGGGTGTATCTTGCGCACGACAGGTATGGCAATGAAAGCCAAAATCAGGCTGAACCTCTTTTTTTGTGACTTAGCCGGGGCGCTTGGTTAGACTCCGCCGAAATGGAGTTAAGCGATGAGTATTCTGATTAAAGGCGCGGAACTGAACGGTGCAGTAACCGATGTGCTGATTGAAGGGAACCGGTTTTCAAAAATCGGTGCGGATATTGAATGCCCGGAAGCGGCGGTCATTAACGGGGCGGGAAAAGCGATTGTCCCCTCATTTAATAATGCGCACACGCACGCTTCGATGACGCTGCTGCGCAGTTATGCCGACGATCTCGAACTGCACGACTGGCTCGCCAATTATATCTGGCCGCGGGAAGCGGAAATGAACGAAGAGGATATTTATCACGGCGCGCGGCTGGCCTGTCTTGAAATGATTAAATCGGGGACGACCGGCTTTAATGACATGTACTGGCACTACCACGGGATCGCCCGCGCTGTCGAAGAGATGGGAATGCGGGCGCTGCTCTCTTCGGTGTTTATTGATTTCAATGATGCGGAAAAGGCGGCGGAACAACGCAAATTGAGTGAGCGGCTTTTTGAGGAAACCAAACTGTATTCCGACCGGGTAAATTTTGCTTTGGGTCCCCATGCGATTTACACCGTTTCGGAAGAGTCGCTGCGCTGGGCGAAAGCATTCGCTCAAGCGAACAACCTGCATATTCACATCCACCTGTCCGAAACGAAAAAAGAGGTGGATGACTGTCTGTCCCAATACGGCTGCCGTCCGGTGGAATGGCTCGAACGAATTGGGTTCCTCGGGCCGGAAATAATCGCCGCGCACGTCGTTCACGTCACGGAACACGAAATCGGGCTGCTCGCGGAACACCGGGTGAAAGTGGTACACAACCCGGTTTCAAACATGAAGCTTTCATCCGGCAGTTTTCGGTATAAGCAGATGAAAAATCGGGGGGTATTTGTCTCGCTCGGAACGGACGGCTGTTCATCGAACAATAATCTGGATATGTTCGAAGAGATGAAAATTTCCGCGCTGCACGCCAAGTTGATTGAAAACGATCCGACCGTGCTGCCGGCTCACGAGGCGTTTTTAATGGCGACGCTTTCCGGCGCGGAGGCGATGGGCTGGGATTGCGGAAAAATTGAAACGGGGAAACTGGCCGATTGCCTGTTGGTGGATCTGACTAACCACCGGTTAGCGCCGGGGTATCAGTTAATCGATGATCTGGTTTACAGCGCGGATTCCGGCTGTATCGACACCGTGATCTGTGACGGAAATATTCTGATGGAAAACGGTCGGGTGAAGGGCGAAGAGGAAATTATCGCCCGGGCGCGGGAGTATAAAAAACGGTTCCAGTGACCGGAGTTCGGGAGGAAGATGACTTCCCGCCACTGGAACCTAAGGGAGATTCTTTTCTATTGAACAAGCATCGCCAGCAAACCAAGCATCGCCACGCCGCTCACAACCATCGTTATTTCTACCGCTAATACTGACCACGATTTCATACGTTTGCCCCCGTAAAAGATTGATGCGGTTCTTTTAGCAGAAAGCGAACCAGTTTTTCCGCCGGGTGGATGCCCACGCCGGTTTCGGGTGCAAATTTTTTCCGGTGCCGCGCGAAATAGGACTTGGTTTGCATAAATGAGAAATGGGCGGCGGGTCAGAAGAGGGGCAAAATCTGCTAAAAGGTGTTGCAACGCAACGATTACGCTATACACTCGCGCTCAATCGGAGGGCTTGCAAAATGTGCGCAAAATCGTTTCGCAAGGATCACCGTCCATTCTCGTCAGTCGTGGTGGACGGAGCCGCCCGCGCGCCGAGCCGCGCGATGCTGCGGGCAGCGGGATTTACGGACGCGGATTTTAAAAAACCGCAGATCGGAATCGCTGCCGCCTGGAGCCTGGCTGCGCCGTGCAATCAGCATATCAGCCGATTGGCCGAGCTGGCAGGCTCGGGGGTTGCGGTGGCCGGCGGAAAATCGGTTCTTTTTAACACGGTTTCCATTTCGGACGGTATTTCGATGGGCACCGAAGGGATGAAATATTCCCTCGTTTCGCGCGAAGTAACGGCCGATTCAATTGAATCGGCGGTGGTCTGCGAAGGGTTTGACGGAATTGTGGCGTTCGGCGGATGCGACAAAAATATGCCGGGATACCTGATGGCGCTGGCCCGGCTGAACCGCCCGACCGTTTTCGTTTATGGCGGCAATATTCGCCCCGGTTGCTATTGCGGCCGTGACGTTGACCTTGTTCCGGTTTTCGAAGCGGTCGGCCGCCATGCAACCGGCGAAATCAGTTCGGGCGAATTAACGCAAATCGAACGCGCGGCTATTGCGGGGGCAGGTTCCTGCGGCGGAATGTACTCGGAAAATACAATGGCATCCGCAATCGAAGCGCTGGGAATGGCGCTGCCGAACAGCTCCGCCCGGCTCGCGGAATCAATAGAAAAAGAACACGAGGCCCACGCCGCCGGCCGCGCCGTGATGAATCTGGTTGAACAGGAAATTAAACCTTCGGATATTCTGACCCGCCCGGCGTTCTTTAACGCAATTGCCGTTGTAATGGCGCTGGGCGGATCGGCCAACGCCGTGCTGCATCTGCTGGCGGTGGCGAAGGCCGCCAATATCCGGCTTAAACTTTCTGACTTTTCTGCGATCGGCAAAAAAGTACCGGTATTGGCCGACCTGAAACCGGGCGGAAAATATGTCATGGCGGATCTCGCCGAAATCGGCGGTATTGCCCCGCTGATGGCGCGGCTGCTCAAAGAGGGGCTGCTGGACGGAAGCTGTCTGACCGTTACCGGGAAAACGCTGGCCGAAAACCTCGAGCTGATAAAACCCTATCCCAAAAAGCAGGACATTATCCGCCCGATCGGACGGCCGATGAAACCGTCCGGTCATCTCGTTGTATTGAAAGGAAACCTCGCGCCTTCCGGTGCCGTCGCCGAACTGTCCGCAAAAACAGGCCCGGAATTCGAGGGCAAAGCCATCGTATTCAACTCCGAAGAACAGGCGCTCGAAAAAATACTCAACGGAACCGTCAAAAGCGGCCACATCGTCGTCATCCGCTACGAAGGCCCCAAGGGCGGGCCGGGCATGCGCGAAATGCTCGCGCCGGCATCCGCCATCATAGGCCGCGGTCTCGGAAAAGAGGTTGCGCTGATTACCGACGGCCGCTTTTCGGGCGGAAGCCGCGGATTGGTGGTCGGGCACGTTTCCCCCGAAGCCTACGTCGGCGGCCCGCTGGCTATCGTCAAAAACGGCGACCCCATTTCAATCGATGCCAAAAAACGGACGCTCGACTTAAACCTGCCTAAGGGTGAAATCGACCGCCGAATGAAAAACTGGAAACCGCCGCGTCCGAAACAAAACAGCGCGGCCCTCTCAAAATACGCCAAACTCGTCGGCTGCGCCTCCGAGGGCGCCGTGACTTCGTAATTTCCATTTTTCCGCCCTCCATCTTGCGGTAAATCTCTATCCTAAAAGTCTCGCACCGGATATGCGGGCTGCATCACCATCGCTTCTTAAATGAAGGAGTGGTGTGATGTGCGAGAGTCGATTATTCAAGTTGCTGGTTAGCGTGTTTTTCGTGTCTGTTGTCCTCGCTTCTGCGGCTCGACCGCCGAACATCATCATCGTCATGACGGACGATCAGGGTTTTCCGAATCTCGGGTTTAACGGGCACCCGGTATTAAAAACGCCGAACGTGGATTCATTTGCGGAGAGTGCGATCCGACTGACCGATTATCATGTGGACCCTTCCTGCGCGCCGACGCGTGCGGCATTGCTGACGGGGCGCTATTCGGATCGGGTCGGCGTTTGGCATACGGTGATGGGCCGCAGTTTTCTGCGCGCACGCGAAACCACAATGGCGGATATTTTTTCGCAGGCCGGATATGCGACCGGTATTTTCGGCAAGTGGCATTTGGGCGACGCCTATCCTTTCCGCCCGGAAGACCGCGGTTTCCAGCAGACGGTAATTCACAGCGGCGGCGGAGTGGGGCAGACGCCCGACTTCTGGGGGAATGATTATTTCGACGATGTTTATCGGGTGAACGGCGAAATGAAACAATTCAAGGGATTCTGCACCGACGTCTTTTTTGCCGAAGCGAAACACTTCATAAAAACATCGGCGGAAAAGGGAAAACCGTTTTTGGTCTATCTCGTTCCGAACGCGCCGCACGGTCCTTTTTATGCCAAAGCCGCCGATGCCGAAAAGGTGGCGAAACGGTTGGATAAAAGCGATTTCAGCCGGTTCAAAAATGAGGCGCTGGTGAACTATTTCGCGATGATTGAAAACATCGACTTAAATTTCGGGCAGCTCCGCGATTTTCTCCGGGAAAACAGGTTGGAGGAAAATACCATTCTCGTTTATTCGTCCGATAACGGGCAGGTGCTGGGGGATAAGCTCTACAACGCCGGATTGCGCGGGTCCAAAATCTCCCACTATGACGGCGGTCACACCGTTCCGTTTTTTATGCGCTGGCCGAACGGCTGGCTGAAAAAAGGCGCCGATATTACACCGGTGACGGCGCACGTCGATATCCTCCCGACCCTGCTGGAATTGGCCGGTGTAAAATCACCCGATATTCATTTCGACGGCAAAAGCCTCGTACCGCTTTTACGCGACCCGAAAACGGATTGGCCGCAACGGACACTGGTGGTGGAAAATCAGCGGGTGGTTGACCCGATTAAATACCGCAATTCGGCGGTGATGACCGATGAATGGCGGCTGATCGGAAATGAGCAGGAAAAATTTGAGCTGTATAAAAAGCAGAACGACCGCGGACAGGAAAAGGATGTTTCGAAGCAGTATCCGGAGGTGATGGAATCGATGAAAAAATCGTACGATGATTTTTGGGACGATGTTTCAAAAGACCACGCTTTGGTCAGCCGGATGATTATCGGAAGCGAACATCAAAATCCGGTTACGCTGACGGCGCACGACTGGCTCGGAAATACCCTTTGGCATCAGAAGCATATCCGGAATCCGGAACAGGGCGACTACGGCAATGCGCTGGGGCATTGGGAGGTCAATGTTGCGGAAGACGGCTGGTATCAGATTTCGCTGCGCCGCTGGCCGGCCGAAGCGGATCGGGCGATATCCGACCCCTACGTCGGAACCGGCTATTCGGTCAAAAACGCCGTGCTCGAAATACAGGGACAGAAGCTGGAAATGCCGGTGGGAAAAAACGACCGGGAAATTACGTTCCGGGTTCAGCTGAAAAAAGGCGATGCAAAAATTGAAACCCGTTTTCTCGGCGGCGATACGGAAATCAGCGCATTTTATGCCTATATCTTACGCGAAGAAAACGGCGACAAAAAAGGGTGGCAAACCCGCGA
>QKFE01000283.1 GCA_003252225.1 Kiritimatiellales bacterium
CAAAACAATTGGAGCCGAAGCCCCGATGGTAAATACCGCTCCGCT
Source organism: Kiritimatiellales bacterium (assembly GCA_003252225.1). Classification (GTDB taxonomy): domain Bacteria; phylum Verrucomicrobiota; class Kiritimatiellia; order Kiritimatiellales; family Pontiellaceae; genus Pontiella. Next base: position 46 of record QKFE01000283.1, read on the forward strand.
CGCCGGGGGGATTGAATATTCCGACTGCTATTTCGCCGAACACGACGCCCGTTTCACCTTCGGTTTTATCCGCCGCGTTCTCCGCAAAAAAAACAACGCCGTCAATTATATGGAACTCATCGACGCCGAATTCGCCAACGGACTCTGGCGCGCAAAGCTGGTTGACCATATTTCCGGCGGAGAGATCACCGTGCGAGGATGGTGTCAGTCCTATTATTTAGTCATTACTGATTGACTTGGCATCGTTTTTGAGTAGAAAGGGTGTATGGGAAGAGCACCGCGGATTGAATATGAGGGTGCGGTATATCATGTGATGTGCCGCGGGAACCGGCAGGAGCCGGTGTTCCGGGATAACCGGGACAATGAAATCTTTCTGGATACGTTGGAAGAGGCGTGCGGTCGCTGCGGATGGCGAGTGCATGCTTTTGTGTTGATGGGTAATCACTATCACCTGCTTCTGGAAACACCCCACGCGAATCTTGTGGATGGGATGCGCTGGCTACAGGGAACCTACACCAAGAGGTTCAATATTCGCCATAAGGTGTGGGGCCATCTTTTCCAAAGCCGCTACAAAGCGTTATTGGTCGATCCGGGTGGAGATTATTTCCAGACGGCATGCAGTTATATTCATCTCAATCCGGCTCGGGCGAATTGTTTTGATCTGCATAAAGGACGGTTGTCTGATTATATGTGGAGCAGCTTTCCGCAATACCTGAATCCATCGAAGAGGTCGGATTGGTTGGCGGTGGATCGCACGCTGGGCAATTATGAAGTGAAAGACGATACGGTCGGCCGCCGCAACTTTGAACTGATGATGCAGAAGCGTGTGGCTGAGATTGCGAACAGTGATAATCCGCAAGAAGCGGATGCACGGTGGGCGGAAATCCGGCAGGGCTGGTGCTTTGGGAGCGACTCATTCCACGCGGAGATGGTCGATTCACTGGATGATGTGCTGGCCGGGAAGCGCAGGGAATCTTTTGTTGGCGATGAGACCCGTCAGCACGATATGCTTGATGCCGAGCGACGGGTTGCCGATGCTCTTGAAATCTTTGGGCTGAAGGACGCTGATCTGGCGGGACTGAAAAAAGGAGATCCGCGCAAAAAGGTCATTGCCTGGTTGGTGCGCAAAAATACGAGTGTGCGTAATGCTTGGATTGCAGAGCGATTAGTTATGGGTAATGCGTCCAATCTTCCGCGGCAGGTTCGGGAAGTGGATGTTGCTGAAGAGGGCGAATTAGTTCAGTGGCGAGAGATGACTAAATAATAGGACTGACACTATGGTCACTATGGTTGGTCTGACACTATGGTTGACACTATGGTCACAAAATACGCAAAACACACAAAAGCCGAGAAGGGGAGCTCCCATTTACACAGCTAGCATATTTTGAGCTTCTTGTGCATCTTGTGGTTAAACCGTCCCTGAACAGTAACAGTAATACGGAGAGTGAGAATGATTGCAATTGTTGCCCGATCTGAAAACGGGGTTATCGGCAAAGACGGCGGCCTGCCGTGGCGCTGCAAAGGCGACCTACAGTTTTTCAAGCGCACCACGATGGGGCGGAAAATCGTCGTCGGCCGCACCACGTTTGAAGGGCTTCCGCCGCTGAAAGGGCGCGAACTTTTCGTACTGACCCGAAATCCGGAAGCCCGTTTTGGCGGGGCAACGGCCGTATCCAGTCCCGCCGACGTTCCGGCCGATGCCATCGTCTGCGGCGGCGCGGCGATTTATGACCTGATGATTCCGCAGTGCGATCAGCTGCTGGTGACCACGGTCAAAATGGAGGTTGAGGGCGATACCTTTTTCAATGCTCACTGGCTGAATGGTTTCGAACCGACGGAAACCATCGAAGAAACCGATGAGTATTCGATAGTTTCCTACCGCAGGTCTGCGAGTGCGCTGAAAAACTTTGGCCGTGACGGGGTTTAGTTCAAGCGGATGGTGTTCTATTGCTCCGGCAGTTAAATATTGAAAATCGGGTTAACCACATGATGCACAAAAATCACAAAATACTCCGGAATTACACGTCTGAGCCTTTTGTGTATTTTGTGGTTAATCCCAATATTCAGTCGCCGAATCTATAAATACCCTGAATTTATCCGTGTCTTTCCGTGTTCTTCTGTGGCTAAATTAAGGCGATGATCACGTTAAACAAAACGATACGGCTGTTTCTGGACAGCATTGGGCGGCGGGATGAGTATGAGTTTTATCTCAAAAAGTTTCAGTCGGAGGATTCCGCCTGTTTTGCGCTGCTCTGCCCCGATCCCGGAAGTATTGAAGCGGGCGCGGAGGTGCTGGCGTTCGACCTCCATTTTCTGTTGCGGCTTGATCTGGTTCCGGCGATTCTGCTCTGCGGCCCGGAAGCGGGGGTAATGAAATCGGCGTTGGCTTCGGAGCCTGTTTTTGCGTTTCAGAAACTGGAGAAGGGCGATCCGGCGCAATTTATCCAGCAGGCGCGGGGCAGCCATAAAGTCCCGGTGCTGACGGCGCGGGAGGAGTCGCTCGAAAGCGCGCTGAAAAAACTGCTGCCGAATGTTGCGCGGCGGGTTCATTTCATCCGTGCGGCGGGCGGGCTGAGGAGTACGGCGGGCGATCTGCTGCCCTATGTTTATACGCACAAGGAAAACTTTCAGCTGCTCGAAAGTCTGGAGTTCGACTATCCGCATCTGGCGAAAGTCCTGCTCGATGAAATGCCGGGGGTTCACCTTTCGGTGACATCGCCGATCAATCTGCTGCAGGAGATTTTTACGGTGAAAGGCGCCGGAACCCTTTTCCGCCGCGGCAGCGCAATCGCGCATTTGGAGACGCTCGAAAAGGTGGATCGGGAGCGGCTTATCCGCCTGCTTGAAGCCAGTTTCGGGAAGACGCTGGCGAATGAAGCATTTCTGGAAAATACGGCGCATTTTTATATTGAGCAGGATTACCGCGGCGCGGTGCTGCTCGAAGAGCATCCGGCCGGACTTTATCTTTCGAAATTTGCCGTTGGGCGGGAAGCGCGCGGCGAGGGGCTGGCAATGGAGCTCTGGCGCGAGGTATGCCGGAATCATGACGCGCTTTTCTGGCGGTCGAACAAAGCCAATCCGTTCAATTCGTGGTACGACAAACAGGCGGACGGGCACCACGGCATCGGAAAATGGCAGGTGTTTTGGCGCGGGGTTCCGGCAGAGGCGATTTCCGGAATTATCAGCTATTGCTGCGACCGGGCGGAGGATTTCCTGAATGATTAATTTCTCCCGCAAAAACGATTCGAAACAAGTGACTTGTTCCGTGGAGGGCGAGGCTCCGTCCGAGCCGTCGACCGGTAGGAAATGGCTCCGACGAAGCGTCGCCCTCCAATCCGTAAGAGGATACAACCCCGTTTTATCTCTTTTGATGATTGCGGGGTTTGCGGTTGCCGATTCAAACGATGCGGCGCGTGTTTTGAAATCCATCCAGAATCCGGTGGATGAAATTTTGCAGATTCACGGGGAATACGATTCGCTGCCCAAAAGCCGGTTTTTCCAGCGCGATCAGAAAGTGGCCGATGCGGAACTGCTGGAGCTGCATAAGGCGGTATTGGAATCGCTTCAGATTTCGGGGCTGACGGAACTGAGCGAAGAATATTCCGACCTGCAGGCGCGCATTAAAAAAACCAACCGGCATATTGTCAGCCTGAATGAAAAGAAGCTGACCGCTCCGGAAGAGGACGATCTGCTGGGCCTGAAAACCACCAAGGATGATCTCGATAAAAAAATCGGCAATGCGCAGGAATATATCGCCGATGTCCGCGCCGAACAGGATAAGCTGGTTGAAAAAATGCAGGCGATGTTTGAAGCGAACGGGCTGCAAATTTCGCCGACGCAGGCCCGGCTTTTTCTGTCGCTTTCCGAAATGGGGGGGGATGGATACCTGAATCTGTGCAGCCTGTTTTTTAATGTGAAGGCGCTTTCGCGGCAGTTGGCTGAACAGATCCGGGCCGGGGAGGCGAACCCGGATGTGCTGAAACGCTATTACGGAATTTATGTGGTGCTCAACGACGCCATGCTGCTCGGTTATCAAAACACGCTGGACACGATTGAAACCGTTTATCTCGTCCGGATCGACGAACTGAGCAGCCGGATGCAGCAGACGCGGAAGGAATCCGAACAGCTTTTACGACGGGCCGATCTCTCCGAAAGCCAGCGGGCGGTGCTCAACGGAAACCTCGAAGCGCAGGGCCATTTTATTGAAGTGTGCAGCAAAGTCCGCGAATACATGCAGCTTTCGCACAAAAGGCTGACCGCAGAACTGGATCGCCTTCATGTGGATGGTCAGGTTTCGAAAAACACCTATAAAACCGCGTGGGTCGGCGCCGAACTGCTGGATACCTTTGAGCAGTTTGAGTCTCATTTCTCGGAGCTGCAGAATTTAACCATTGATCCGGTGATTCCGCTGAACGATCCGGCCATTCTGAAACAGTTCGATGATCTGACGTCGAAACTGCTTACCGATTAACCGGTTATTGCGGGTTGAACCGGGTCAGTTCGATCTCTCCGGTTGCGCCGTTGAGGCTGACGGAAAAGTGTTTCAGGAAGGTCATGCCGAGCAGTCCGTCTTCGCGCGGCTGATCCCCTTCCGGTGTGATCAATACCCTCACATTCGTTTCTTTGGCGTCGCCGACGGCGACCGACATGAGGGTTGTTTCTTTGGCCAGTGATTTCCGCCCGTCGGCGGTGATAATGGTTACAACCGGCAGGGTTTCGGGGTTGATGCCCAGTTTGCGGGCAAACGATTCGGTGAGGGTCATTGACGATGCGCCGGTGTCTAAAACGAATTCGCCGATAAGGGTTTCGTTGATCAGCACGGGAACGAAAATGGAGTTGTTTTCCGCGCGGCATTTAACCTCAAAGGTGGACACTTCATTTTGGAACCGGGCGAGATAGCGGTCAATTTTTTCGAACAGTTCCTGGGTGGCTGCATCGGGTTTTTGAGGGATGGTTTTTTTCTGTTCGGCATAACGGGGGAGGAACAGTTGAAGGGCTTTTTCGTAGAATGCAACGGGCTGCATTTGGGCTTTGCGCTGCCGCCGGATTTCGGGGGCTTTTTTGGCTTCGGTAATTCGCCGGGAATTTATGGAGGTGATTTCGGCGGCAATGAGTTTGGCTTCGTCGTTGAGCACCTGTTTTTTGCGGATGGCGCTGTTGTATGCCCGTATGGCGGTTTCGTTCTGGTATTCCATTGACGGGACTTCGACGGAGGCGACTTCTTTCTGTTTTTCGACGAGCTTTTCGGTGAGTGTGTTGATGGAATTCTGCAACTCGGAATCCAGCTGTTCGAGGCCGCGGATTTCCGCGTCGAGTTTCCGGGTCATATATTGTGCGTCCAGCGCGGCGTTGCGCGCCGCTATCAGTTGGCGGAAATCGGCGGCGAGTTCGGTATAGGCCGGGGGGACATTATCGGGATGCAGGATATTGCCTTTGGGCTGAGGCTGAGCGGAACCGGGTTTTGAATACGCAATTTTGGCGATTTGATTCCGGTCAATTTCCATTGAACCGGCACCGAGGCTGACGATGATTTTTTTCGGCGTCTCTTCCTGCACGGTGCAGTCGAGTATGCGTCCGTTTTTAAGGGTGATCCGGTCGGCCCGGACGGAACCGGCGAGCAGGGCGGCCAGCAAGGTTATTGCGGATAAATTGGGTGTGATCCGGCGCATGGATTCATAATGGGTATTCCTGCGCGGGTGTCAAAGGTATTGTTTTAAAGCGGAAGCGTTGAGTCCGGCGGTTTGTGTTGGGCTGCTTTGCGGCAGGGCGGTAATGAAGGCCTGTATCCGTTCAATATCTTCGGCGTAAAAAATACGGGGGAAGGTCAGTGTGGCGGTGCCCGAAAACAGGTCGGCGTCGATGCGCGTGAAATCGAGTTCGGTTACGATTACGCGGCGGTATTGCCGGTCGATTTCGGACAGATAGTATGCAATCTCCTGCAGGTTTCCGGTGCATTCAATTTGCAGGTCAAACGGGGCAAGCCCCGGGTGGACGTGCGATCCGGTCATGCGCAGCGACTGGGGGATTTTGAGCGCGGCGGGCAGTTTGGGTTCCTTTATTCGGCAGCTTTTTTTGAACTGTTTCGAGGTGTACGGGAAATGTACGAGATAGTTGCTCCATTCGGCGGTATTTTTGGAGGGTGCCAGCCCCGGAATAACTTTGCTGACCACTTCTTCGGAAACGCTGCGGAGGGCGGGCAGCTGGGTTTCAATGGCTTCTGTCTCTTCGTCGAGTATTTCGATTTGATTTTCCAGCCGGGCGATCTGCCGGTTCAGCCGCTGCCCTTCAAACCAGAGGAGCCAGCAGACGATGAGCAGTATAAACAGGGCCCAGTCCGTTGTTCGTCGGCTGCAGAGGGTGGAGCTACTCATTTTCCGCCTCCGCTTTGTTTTCCGGCTGATCGTACGCAATCGCCACATCGTGCCAAAGCAGGGCCAGCGGGAAGTCGGCGCTCAGTATCCATTCGTTGTGTTCGTATTCTTTGGGCTCGCCGGTCTCCTTTTGCGGATAGGAAATGGAGAAGACGGTTTCAAACTGGCTGCCGGCTTCGTCGGCAAATTTCGGAGCGACAAATTTCCCTTTCGCATCGCCCGAATCGCGCAGATGAACGGAGGCCGATCCGGCGGTGGCGAGGGCGTTGCGGAAAAAGGAGTTGGTTTCGGAATTGAGCGGGCGCTGCAGCAGCGGACGCTGGATGCGGATCGATTCCACTTTAAGTCCGTACGGAGGGTGGGCGAGAAAATTGAGCAGATCGATCGAAGTGGAACCGGCTTTCCGCCATCCGGCGAATTCGTTACGGATCGAGGCGGCCATCATACCGGTCTGACGGTCTTCTTTGGCCCGGGCCAGCCGCATTTTCGACACGTCGATTTGCTGGGTGAGCTGTTCGGCTCGCTGCTTTTTCAGGCGCACCGAATTCAGCAGGAAAAAATTACTGACCACAATAATACCGGCAAGCGACAGCAGGAATAGCCCGGATTTAAACCCGGGGGTTACCGCATCGTGGTGTTCGTCCGGCTCAATATCGCTTCCGTCGTGATGAATGTGAAACAGGTTCATGGGTTATTTTTTTCCGCGGCAACCGCCAGCGCGTCATTCATGCTGATTTCTTTCCAGTAGACCACTTCCGGATCGGTATAACCCATCGGCATTCCGGGCGGCTGGCGGGTTTTGAAGGTGGTGTCGTACGAAATATTTCGCCGCGGGGGGGAGTAGGTTTGGCCGCTGATCAGACAGTGGGAATCCTGTGCGAACCAGAGACTGAGATAGGAGCCTTTGAAGTTGTAATCGACCCCGCTCCAGTTTTCGCGGTAGCGGATGAGGTTGTGCGCGCCGCCGGTGAAGGTGGTGCCGGGGTTCCCGGCGAGATTTTCCGGATCGTTGTAACCCGCCATTACGGCGGCGTTGAGGCTGGTTTCGGTGGCCTTCCACCCTTGTTTGTTGGAACCCGGCATCATGTATTGCGAATTTTGGTCATCCCACGCATTGGAAAGCAGGGTGACGTTGTCGCCGGCAATAAGGGCGGGGATGGTTTGGTTGCTGTTGTAGTCGCCTTCGACGAACAGCGTGCGGTGGGTGGCAATGCTGATCCCTTCCTGATTCCCCGCCGTCAAATCGGCTCCGTTACGCAGGCGTACGGCCGGTTTAAGGGAATTCCCCTGCGGATCGTCCACTTCGACATAAACGATTTTGGTGTCCGGATAGGTTTTAATCAGCTGATCCATATAAATATCGACCATTTGCATCTGCTGGGCACCGGAGCCGGCCTGAGGGCCGTCCCGGTAGGCTTTTTCGCTTTCGCGCGGGTCGTAATAATCCGTGTGGACGTTCAGCCAGCGGCCGTCGCCTGCTTCCAGCTCATACATACCGCCGGATTTGGCACCGGTCGGTACGGCATACGAAGCGCTGGGGTAATTGGTCTGATCGCCGCCGTATCGGTTTGAAACTGAAACGTGGCCATTGGGGTCAACGGTTACATAAAGGTCGGCTTTGTAGGCCATTTTTTCTTTCAGCAGGCGGCCGTTGTCTTTGTGATCCGGCGGATCGATCAGCAGGTGGTTATCCGTTTCGTCGCCGATCGGGGGGTTGAGTTTTGCGACGCTGTCGCCGTTAATGACGCCGCCTTGCCAGGTGTCGAGCGAAAGCTGGTTCCAGTTGTCTTTGGTGGAGTCGAGGTAGCTGTTGTCCTGATAAAAGGTTTCGTAGTCGTTCCCGGTTCCGGCGACCTTTACGGAGATTTTTTTCGAGGCGGATGTTTTTCCGCTCTCTGAATTTTCGGAGGCCGTATCCGCCACATCGGATTTGTGTATGACGATATCGCCGGAACATTTCACCTGCCCGTCAATTTTGAGGGAATCCCCGGCATAAAACTCGATTTTGGTGTTGGCGCGGATATCGCCGTTTACGAGCATGGCCGGGCCGGGGTGGAGTTCAAGATAGTCGTCAAAAAAGATGGCGTAGCGCAGGAACGGTTCGCGGGTGATGCGGACCCGTTTCTGAAAGGCTGCGGCAATCCCGCTGGCGGTGTGTTCGACGCCGGCGGTCAGCATAATTTCCTGCGATTCGGTCAGTTTTCCGTTGATGTTGGTGGCGATAAATCCGCCGTTGAGCATTTCGAGTTCGTAGACTTTGACGGCGTAATCGGTGTCGGAGCCGGCAAAGTCGGGGATTTTCACTTTCGTCCGGTCATCGACATACCTCTGAAGGGGGGTGGAAATAAGGCCGAGTTCCGCTGCTTCTACGGCGATCCCCAGCTGGGCTTCGGCGGATTCGAGGGCGCTTTCTGCAAGTACGCGGGCGCGTTCGTGAATCAGGGCCCTGTGGGTGACCCGCGCATTGTTGACGGAGAACTGGAGATAGGAGCCGATGGTTACCGCCAGCGTAAACGCGATCAGCATCAGCGCAATGGCTATTCCGCCCTCTTTCCGGCGGACTGCTTTATTTGTTTTTGTTGTTTTCATTGCCGCTTCCTGTTGTTCCGAACTGCCCGGCATTGCGGGGGCTGGCGGTGATTTCCACGAAAACCCCCTGCGGCAGCACAATGCCGCCGATCTTTTCGAGGCTGTCGGGGGGCTGATTGCCGAAATAGAGGTTGCACTCCAGACTGGCGCTCTTTTTGGACGGGGCAAAAACCGGTCGGTTGCCGTTTTTATAAACCGGTTTTGCGATGAGCTGGTATTTTCCCGGTTCCGCTTCGAAAGTCGGCGGAAAATAAACCAGCGCCTTTTGCTCTTCCAAGTACGTGAGCGCAGCGTCCTCCCACTTCCCGGCGGTTTCATTATACATTTCCAATACGGCGATATTTCCGCCATCCAGACAGCGGATATTGATTCCGCTGGCGTTGATTTTTTTGATGAAAAACTGCTGGAAATAGCGCGCGCCCGCCGCCGCCGAATTGCGGTTTACCCCTTCGTGGGCTCTGCCCGATAAGTGCAGACTCATCAGCAGGGCCCCCGGCACCAATATGGAAAACAGGGTCAGCGTGGTCAGCACTTCGGTCAGCGTGAATCCCCGCTTCTTTTTTATGGCCGTATTTTCCCGGTTCATTTTTCCTTCTTTTGCGCGTTAGGGGTATAAAATCGCGGAGAGGGATGCTTTCATCGCGGGGTCTTTTTTGTTCCCGCGGTTGCTGTTCCATTCCAGCTCAACGGTGGCATAACAGTTCGAGCTGTCGCCGGTGGAACCGAATTTGAGCGTGACGAGTTCCTGTGCTTTCAGTTCCGTATGTTTAATTCCGCCCAATGTGTGGAACGGAACCTGATTGGTTTCTCGTTCGTATACATCGCCTCTTTTATGAAAATTACTGCCCGGCGCAACGAGATCCTCAAAATCAATGGAGCGCAGCTCTTCGATAACGGACTGGCAGGAAAAAAAGGCGGCCATTTTCTCTTCCGATGCGGCGTCAAGGCGGGCCGCCTGATGGAGCAAAGGCAGAAGGCCGCCCATAAAAGACAGCGCAATCGTCATAAAGACGAGCAACTCCACCAGCGTCATTCCTGCTTTCTTCCTGTTTTTATTCATCTTCGTCCATCTAAAGCCGTTCCGCTGCGAACGTACACAAATCACACTCCAGTCGTGCACGCCCGGTCAGAAAATATCCCTGAAAGAGGGGAAGGAAAAGGCGCGTTGTAATGCCCCCGAACAGTACGCCTTTAACATGATTCTCCATCTTTTCTAACATTCCCTGAATATCTGTACACCAAAAATACACAAGAATGTGTTTAGGTATATAGAATATCAAAGACAAAAACCAAGCGCGCGAGAGTCATACCCATTGGACACGAGAAGTCAATTTTTTTTGTAGGCTATGTTTTCGGGCAGGGGGGAAATTTGCATCTCCATTGACACTCCCGGCTCCAGCCACTAGTTTTTCCGGCATTTCCAATGACGAATTAAAAGGATGATCCGGTTTCGGGTGTTTTCGCTTTTGCGAAAAACAGGCGCTGTTTCGCTTTTCTGAGTGAAAACTTCGTGTAAACCGTTCGGAACGCAAAGCGGTAATGCGGCCCGAAATCCATGAAATTTAAACAGGTAAGCAGAGGAAGGTGAAACATGGCTGATTTTTTTGAAACGTATTATGCACACGTTGAAGAACGGGCAAAAGAGGGCATTCCGCCGCTGGCGCTGAACAAAGAGCAGACCGCAGAAGTGATTGAACTGCTGAAAAATCCGCCTGCCGGAAAAGGGGACGAGCTGGTGGAGCTGATCACCAACCGCGTCAATCCCGGCGTCGATCCGTCCGCTCAAATTAAGGCCGAATTTCTGTTCAAAGTGGCGCACGGCGAGGCATCTTCGCCGCTGATTACCCCCGAACGCGCGGTGGAACTTTTGGGCACAATGGTCGGCGGTTACAACCTCGACGGGCTGATCCGCCTCGTGGAAGAGCAGGGGCCGCTGGCGGAAACCGCCGGAACTGCCCTTAAAAATATGGTGCTTTCCGTCAACCGTTTCGACGATGTGAAAAAGCTGGCTGACGCTGGAAACGGCGTTGCAAAAGAGATTCTGACTTCGTGGGCGAACGGCGAGTGGTTCACTTCACAGCCCGAAATTTCCGAAGAGATTGAAACCGTTATTTATAAAGTCGACGGCGAAATCAATACCGACGATTTTTCGCCGGCCTCTTTCGCCTTCACCCGCGCCGATATTCCGCTGCATTCCAACTGTATGGGCGGAACGCTGTTTCCGAACGGCCCGCAGGAAATCGCCGAACTGAAAACAACGACTAATTTGCCGGTGACGTTTGTCGGCGATGTGGTCGGTACCGGTTCATCGCGCAAATCCGCCTGTAATTCGCTGATCTGGCACATCGGGCAGGATATTCCCTGCATTCCGAATAAACGCCGCGGCGGTATTATTATCGGCAGTACGATTGCCCCGATCTTTTTCAATACCGCCGAAGATTCCGGCGCGTTCCCGATCCAAACCGACGTCACCGAACTGACGACCGGAAAAGTGATCAGGGTCTATCCGAAAAAGGGGCTGATCACCGATACGGACGGAAATAAAATCACCGCCTTTTCCGTCAAGCCCGACACCCTGCTCGACGAATTCCGCGCGGGCGGCCGCGTTCCGCTGATCATCGGAAAACAGCTGACCGAAAAGGCGCGGGCGGCGCTCGGAATGGGCCCGATCGAAAAGGCCGGTATTTTTGTGGTGCCGGACAATCCGCAACCGAAAGCGGGGCAGGGGTACACGCTTGCGCAGAAAATGGTCGGTAAAGCCTGCGGGGTGGACGGTATTCTGCCGGGCACCTCCTGTCTGCCGAAAATGACCACCGTCGGATCGCAGGATACCACCGGCCCGATGACCCGCGGCGAAATCACCGAACTCGCCTGCCTTAAATTCAACGCCGATCTCGTGATGCAGTCGTTCTGCCATACGGCGGCCTATCCGAAACCCGCCGATGTCATCACCCACGCAACCCTTCCCGATTACATCATGAACCGCGGCGGCGTATCGCTGCGACCGGGCGACGGCGTGATTCATTCCTGGTTAAACCGGCTGCTGATTCCCGATACCGTCGGAACCGGCGGTGATTCACATACCCGCTTTCCGATGGGCATCTCCTTCCCGGCCGGTTCCGGTTTAGTCGCTTTTGCCGCCGCTTTGGGCGTGATGCCGCTCGATATGCCGGAGTCCGTTTTGGTTCGTTTTAAAGGCGAATTACAGCCGGGCGTTACTCTGCGCGATATCGTCAACGCCATTCCGTATCAGGCCATTCAGGAAGGGCTGCTGACCGTCGAAAAGAAAAACAAGAAAAACATTTTTGCCGGCCGTATCCTCGAAATGGAGGGACTGCCGGATCTGAAAGTCGAGCAGGCGTTCGAGTTGACCGATGCCGCCGCCGAACGTTCCGCCGCCGCTGCGAGCATCAAACTCAACCGCGAGCCGATCGTTGAATTTCTTCAGTCGAACGTTGTGCTGATGGAAGAGATGATTAAGGGCGGATACGGCGATGCCGACACGCTGGCAAAACGTATTGAAGACGTGAAAGCGTGGATCGAAAACGGCGAGCTGATGGAAGCGGATGCAAATGCTGAATATGCCGCCGTCATCGAAATCGACCTCAACGAAATCAAAGAGCCGCTGCTCTGCTGCCCGAACGATCCCGACGACGTGAAAAAACTCTCCGACGTGCAGGGCGCAAAAATCGACGATGTTTTCATCGGCAGCTGTATGACCAATATCGGCCATTTCCGCGCCGCCGCCGAAGTCCTCGACGGAGCCGGGTTTGCCAACGTCAATCTGTGGGTTTGTCCGCCGACCAAAATGGATGAAGCGCAGCTGACGAAAGAGGGCTACTATTCCAAATTCGGCGCCGCCGGGGCCCGTATGGAAATTCCCGGCTGTTCGCTCTGCATGGGCAACCAGGCGCGGGTGCGCGACGGTGCGGCTGTTTTTTCGACTTCAACCCGCAATTTCAATAACCGCATGGGCAAGGATGCGCAGGTCTATCTCGGTTCCGCCGAACTCGCCGCCGTCGTTGCGCTCAAAGGCAGACTTCCGTCACCGGCGGAATACGTTGAAATCGTCAGCCCGAAACTCGAAGGAAAAACCGCCGATATTTACAAATACCTCAACTTCCACCAAATGACCGGGTTTTCGGTTTAAGGGAAGCCGGCAGTCGCGTAAGCGGAAAAGTTGAACGGGCCGCCAGGGGGAAGGAGGCGACCCGTTCTTCGGGGTGGGTGTTATTTAGGGGAAGTCAGATTTTTTAAATCGTTTCTGTTTCCTCTCCTTTAACTGACGCGAATGTAGCGGTTCGGGCGCATTTATCAAGTACAATTATCGTACTATTTTTAAGTCGGCGATATTTCCCTTTAAAATAGGGGTTTTTCTAAACAAAAAAATCGACGATGAGAGCGATTAAACTGAGCAGACTGATAAAGGCGTAATTAAAAAGCTCTTTTGAACGGATGACGGACTGGAGGATGTAGAGGGTACCTTTGCGGGCGGTTTCGTCGAGCCCCGGGGCGTTCTGTATCTGTTCGATGAGGTTGTGCCGCAGGATGACCCCGCGCCGCCGTTTGGTGATGAGGTAGCGGTAGGCGAAGAAGATAAAATAGCTGCTCATGGCGAAGCGCCAGATCCATACGGCGGCTTCCGGGTTGATGCGGTTGACGATCATCAGCGAGCGGACGGCGATACCGGCGAGCAGGCCGAGCCAGAGGAAGAAGAGGATGAGCCCTTTGGGTAATACAGTGAATTCGTTTTTCATGAGGGGGAGCGTAGCGGGTTGAGCGGAATTTGCAAACGGAGTCGGCGGTTATTGGGTTGACCCGGTTGGAGGAAGATTTTAGCGTCAGCCCCCGAACCGGCAAGTCAGAGGAGTGAAAATGGAACAGGCCCGCACAGCACACATTGAGCGCAACACAAAAGAGACGCAGATCGATCTTTCACTGAATATTGACGGCAAGGCGGAATATGAAATTTCAACCGGTATTCCGTTTTTCGACCACATGCTCGACCTGCTCGCAAAACACGCGCTGTTTGATCTAAGGGTGAAGGCGGCCGGCGATATTGATGTCGATTACCACCACCTCGTCGAAGATGTCGGGATCGTTTTGGGCGAAGCTTTAAATCAGGCTCTGGGCGACCGGAAAGGAATCAACCGCTACGGCTTTTGGGTGCTGCCGATGGACGAGGCGCAGGCCTCCGCCGAGGTGTGCCTCGATTTGGGCGGGCGGCCGTTTTTTGTCTATAAAATGGATCACCCGCAAAACTATATCCGCGATTTCGACGTCATTATCATCAAACACTTTTGGCGCTCATTCTGCGACTCCGCGAAAATGAACCTGCATATTGAACTCAAATTCGGCGAAGATCTGCACCACTGCATCGAAGCCATATTTAAAGCCGTCGCCCGCGCCCTCCGCATGGCCTGCGCTTCCGATCCGCGCGCACTCGACCTGCTCCCCTCCAGCAAAGGCCGCATCGGGGCATAAGCGGATGGACTTTCTTGCGGCCTACAGTTTCACCGATCTTTTCTGGATCGGGTTGAGTTTGTTTCTGATCGGGATGAGCAAGGGCGGTTTTCCGGTCGGGGCGGTTGCGCTGCCGATTCTGATTCTGGTTTGGCCGGCACAGACGCAGGCGGCGCGCGCGGCGGTCGGGTTTATGCTCCCGATGCTGTGCCTGATGGATATTGTTGCGCTGGCGTTTTATCGAAAGCATGTGGATTGGCGGCGGATTGGATTCCTGCTTCCGGCGACGATTGCCGGGGTAGCCGTTGCCAGTTTTCTGTTTGTTTCAGATTCGGCGGTGGTTGCGGTTTCGGACAAAGCGCTGAAAATATTGATCGGCCTTTTGGGTATTGTTTTTGTGGTCTATTTCGCGGCGAAAAGGTGGATTCTGAAGCATATCCACCCCTCGCAGCCGAACTGGGGAAAAGGATCCATTTTCGGTTTTGCGGCGGGCATTACTTCAACGCTGGCGCACGCGGCCGGGCCGGTGATGCAGATGTATCTGCTGCCGCAGCAGCTCGAAAAGAAAAAGTTTGCCGGAACCAACTGCGCCTATTTCTGGCTGATGAACCTGATGAAGCTGATTCCGTTCACGATGATGGGGCGGATTAATGCCGACAACCTGAAGTTGGGCGGGGTACTGCTGCCGGTGGTTCCGCTGGGGGTTGCATTGGGCTGGTGGCTGACCCATAAAACCGAACAGAAGCACTACACGATTCTGATTTATGCGGTGCTTCTGATCACCTCGATCACGCTGATTTTCAAGGCGCTTTAAGTTTACTGATCTCCGCGCAAAAGCTGCCCGGCCATTTCAAATTGGGCCATCTGCAGGGCGGCGTTGGCCAGCAGACTTTCTTTAAAGGATTCGTACTGTTCGGGCGTAAGCATGGCTTTCGCTCTTTCGAGGATATTTTTGCCCAGCTGTTCGACGTCGGCTGAATGTTTCTGCATGTTGTCTTTGGACCAGCGTTCGGGGCTGATGTCGTTTTTCTGATCGTCGTGCAGATCGGTCGTCCAGTCATATTCGGTGCGCTCGGTATACATCATATCGAGCAGTTCCCGGTATTCTTTGTCTGAAAGCTGTTCTGCGCCGGCGTTGGCCAGTTTTTGATCCATCTGCGAAAGGGCCATGCGTTCGCCCATCGTTTTTTCGTAATATCTCCACTCATCGAAATCCTTTTCGCTGTTGAGGAAGTTTTTCATCTCCTTTTTCACCTGCTCGCCGACCGCATGGATTTTATCGGCCATTTCCTGCCGTTCTTCGGCGCTCATTTCGCCGCCCATCAATTTCATGCCGAAATCCACATTGGCCATTTGGCGCTGCATGATGAGATCCATGAAATAGTTGGTCTCTTCGGGGTTGAGTTTGAGGTATTCGATAAAGTCGCCGTAAAGTGCGCCCATCGTTCCGCGCTGGCTGGCTTCAATCACCTTGTTCATCGTCGGATTATCGCGCATATCGGCGACGGTTTTCATGATACGCTGCTGCTGGTCTGCAAACGTCGGCTCCTTTTCTTTTTCATCCCGGGATTCCGGCTGGACGGTTTTTTCGGCTGTTTCCGCCGACGTTATTCCGGGGATCGCGGCGACGGTTTCGACCGGTTCCGATGGGGCGGTGTTTACGGTTTCGGCCGGTATTTTCTTTTTCGATTGTTCGTCCAGTTCGGCGCGCAGGGTTTTGATGGTTTTATTCGATTGAAGCAGGGCTGTCAGCAGCCCGATGCAGCATACGGTCATAATCAGTGCGGGAATCTGTTTTTTCATCAATCCGTTTTCCTTTCGTTTTGTTGCCCGAATATATGACGCCGCCCGGGTACGGGCGAATTACAAGTTTGTTACCGGTTTGTAACCTGCGGGGATCAGGTTCGGTTTTTGCGGTAGAGTTCCTGCCGAACCGGGCAAAGGCAGGTGTACGCGCTCCCGAATGTGCCCTGATAGGGGCAGTAGCTTTCGCAGCGCGACGCAATGAACAATACCGTGTCATTGATCGAATGCTTTATTTTGCAGCACGCTTCCGCCCCGCCTTTTTGGCAGCGGCAGCCGCGGACACATTTATCGGCCCGCTGGTTGTCCTCTTCTGGTTTCTTCGCATGCATCCCTGATGATCCATAGACTGAAAACAAGCGTATCGTAACAATAATAAAAATACGACTTATTTTTGTAACGTAATATTTTTTAAAGATTCGCCGGCCGGCTGTTCCGGCAGTTTGCGGCTTTTTTGTGTTTTCATGCCGGAGGGCGTCGATAAACTGTCGGCTCATTTACAGGAACTGAAACATGATCGGCATTATTGACTACGGAATGGGCAACCTCGGCAGTGTTTCGAATGCATTTCGATTTCTCGAACTCGACGCCCGGATCATTACGGCGAAACAGGAGATGGATGGCTGCCGCGCGCTGGTACTTCCCGGAGTCGGCGCGTTCGGCGACTGTATGTCGCATCTGGTTGAACACGATTTTGCCGACGCCATCCGAAGCTGGGTTTCTGATGGGAAACCGATGATGGGGATCTGTCTCGGACTACAGGCGCTGTTTGAGTCGTCGGAGGAAACGCCCGGCGTGGAAGGCCTCGGAATCTTCAAAGGGACAGTGAAACGGTTTAATTTGCCGGCGGAATTAAAGGTTCCGCAGATCGGGTGGAACCGGATGAAGGAAGTGAAGCCCGAATGCCCGATGTTCGAGGGGATTGCCGACGGTTCGTTTTTCTACCTTGTCCACTCCTATTATGTCTGCCCGGAAGAGGAACGCATTATCGCCGGACGTACGGATTACGGCATTGATTACTGCACCTGCGTTTGGAGTGATAATGTGTTTGCCACACAGTTCCATCCTGAAAAGTCGCAGGCGGCCGGCCTGCGGATGCTACGTAATTTCTGGAACTGGGCGGAACAACAGTAGTCGGTTCGGAATGAGCCGGAAATTGGTATTACTTTAAGCGTGAGCCGCGTCCGTAAACTGTTATTCTCTTCAAGTGTTTCTTTGCGGGAAAATGGATGAACCTGAAAACTAAGATTCTTCTGATTTTGTTTGCGGCGTCAATTGCTTCGGCTCTGGTGACCGGCGCACTGTTGTTTTTCCTCATTAGACTGTTCGGGCACGCCGCAGGAAGCGGGGGAACCCAGATTCCGATTGTTGTGGGCATTGCGGTGGTCATTTATCTCATTAGCGGCCTGTTCATTCTCGCGCTGCTCAATGTGCTGCTCAGTAAAAATGTGATCATGCCCGCCGTTGAGCGTAAAATGATCGATAACGAACGCACGATGCTCACGGAACAGCTGCACCACTCGCAGAAAATGGAAGCCGTCGGTCGGCTGGCGGGCAGTATTGCCCACGATTTCAACAACCTGCTGACCATCATCGACGGTTACGCCAGCCTGATCATCGCGAATCCATCGGCGGAAGAGGCGGCTAAAAATGCGCAGGAAGTCGTTGGCGCAGCCCGCAAAGCCTCGTTCATTACCCGGAAACTTTTAAGTTTCAGTCAAAAGGAAAAAACCGAACCCATTCTGCTCGATCTGAATATGACACTGCAGGATGCAGATAAAATGCTCTCCCGGCTCATCGGCGAAAAAATCTCCCTCGTAACCAAGCCGTACGATGAACCAATCCACGTGCTGGCCGACCCCGTGCAGATGGGGCAGGTTTTGATGAACCTCGCGGTGAATGCCCGCGATGCCATGCCGAAAGGTGGTCGGATCACGATTAAAGTCAGCAGTAAAACGCTGGCTGACGGCGAGTGCTCAAAGCCGGATGCCTGCCCGCCGGGGGAATATGCCGAGATTTCCGTTCACGACACCGGTTTCGGCATCGATGAAGAAACCATGAAGAAAATGTTCGAGGCTTTCTTCACCACCAAACAGCCCGGTAAAGGAACCGGTCTGGGCCTTTCCATCGTAAAAAGCATCCTGAAAGAAAACAATGGATTTATCGATGTCGTCAGCAAACTGGGGTGCGGCACGACCTTCTTCATTTACCTGCCCATCGCCGATGTTGAAATTGAGCCGCCTCATCAAATCGAGATAAAGCCCGTTCCGTCCGCCGCCGGGATTCCGGCTTTCGCGAAAGAGGAAAAAGAAAAATCAACCGGCGACGAAAAAGCCGCCACCATTCTGCTGGTTGAAGATGACCCGATGATCCGGTCGCTTGTTTCGCAGACACTCGAGCTGCAGAACTACAACGTGATACTGGCCGATGAAGGGTGGGAGGGCATCAAAGTCGCTCGCAATCATAAAGGTAAAATCGACCTGCTTTTCACCGATGTGGTTATGCCGGGACTGGGCGGTGCCGAACTGGCGATGGCCGCAAAAGAGCTCTATCCGGAAATCAAGGTGCTTTTTATGTCGGGCTATTCCCGCTCGCAGCTCGAAGAAGAGGGCGTTCCGGCGAACTCCGCGGTTCTGGAAAAACCGTTTACGCCGGATAAAGTTGTTTCGATGATCCGGCAGCTGCTCGCTACTTAATGCGAACCGATTCACCGGCATACGCCGGAATCCAGCAGGTCTGCCCGTCCGCCAAACGGATATGCTTCCAATCGCCGCGGATTTCAACGGTTTCAAATTCCGTCCCCGAATGCAGCGGATCCTGAAATGCCGGGGCATAGCGTTCGCCGTTTCCTTGACGGGCCAGTATTTCCTTCGCCGTAATCACGCCGGGTTCAGCGTTGCGTTCGCGCAGGGTTTCAATTGAGAGCGAAGCCAGCAGCAGAATGGAGACGGAACCGAAAACAGCGACTGAAACCGTTGCTTCCCGTTTCCGGGTTTTTGACCGCCAAATCCACGCTCCCCAAAACAAAAGCCAGCAGATCGCAAAAAGCAGCCAGCGGATTTGAATCGGTGCGTTATGCCACCAAAGCAGGCGGGCCGCCAACGGATGCGGCGGTTTCGGGGGAATCAGATCGGTGCGTTTTTCGAGCGCGGTTTTCAGATTATGCTGCAGGTTTTCATCGTTCCCCAGAAAAACTTCGGCGCGGCGGTAATTCAGAATCGCCCGACCGAGGTCGCCGGCCATAAACCAGCAGTTTCCCAGCGTATAAAAAAGGCGGCCGTTTTGAATGCCCTCTTCCTTAACCAGATATTGGTATTGCTGCGCAGCTTCCGCATACATGGCGGAATTGGTCGCGGAATTAAACAGGGCATGGGCCTGTTCCAGCGTCTGTTCGCGGTAATCTTTCGCGGCAGACAGACGCGCTGCGGCCAGCAGGATAAAAACGGCGGAGATCAGTATCCGTTTCATTTCAGGCTCCTTTCCAGCGCCTTCACGGTTTGGACGGCATCTTTAACAATCGCGCGGGCATCGGCGGTTTCATCGTAGCCCTCCGTAAAGCGGTAGGCTTCGCAGACGGCGAAAAGCTGCCGCAGTTTTTCAATATCCGCCGGGTCGGCTTTTGCCATTTTCAGTTCGGCTTCGCGGAACGAAAGCGCGCCCGGATTCAGGTGGAGTCGGTCGCCGAGATAGGCGCGCAGTATTTCGTCGAGGTCGCCGTAAATTTCGGCTTTTAGCGCGTGGTTCCGGGCAATGTGCGCGGTGTTGCGTTTGAAAACCTTGAAGGCGCGCGCCGCTTTTGCGGTGCGGTGAATATGGTGTTTTTTCTCGCCGAAAAAGGCGGTGAGTCCGACGCCGATGACCAGTAGCGGCGGTGTAAAAAGGAGGGCGAAAACGAGGGCGGGATGTTTGCAGCCGAAGAGCGGAATCGGGCGCGATTTCAGCATATCCGGGTTTTCATAATTGTGCCGTATTCCGCCTTCGGCGGCGCGCAGCTGCGATTGAAAATGGCCCCCGGAAAAAATACCGACTGCTTCCGCCGGGCTGACATTCAACGGAATGGGGGCGGTTACGGCGGTGATAAAGGCGTTCGATGCCGGGCTGAAATAAGCGAGCTGGATCGGCGGGATTTCGGTCTGGTCTGCCGACAGCGCGCGGAGGGTTTGGGTGTAAATTTTGGTTTTACCGGAACGCTGCGGCAGAGCCCGATCGACCGGAATTTCAAATCTATTCACGAGCAGCGGTTGATAGCGCAGCGGCGGCAGCTGAATGTTTTCGAGGTGTTCTTTCGACGTGATTTTGATCGTCAGCGTGATCGGTTCGCCGACGCGGACGGCGGTCGGCTCGGCTTCGGCTGTAATCGTGAAATCGCCGACCATTCCGTTAAACAGCTCCGGGCGGTTTGCGGAGGGCAGTGGCTTCACAATAAGCGTCAGCGGCGCGGCTTCCGTGAAAATACGGTCATAATTTTCGCCGGCGACATTCTGGTCGAAAAACGTGTTGTCGAAATAGGCCGGATACTGGAATGCCGGACGGCGCGGTTTTTTGTCCGGAGCCAGTTTTTCAGCGGCGCACAGCAGCGTCGCCGACGGAATCGTCAGGCTTCCGCTCTTTTCCGGAATGAGTATTTTGCTGAACGTGAGCGACTGGTGTTGTTCACCGTCCGCCTCAAAACTGTTCCGGCTTGCAAGCACCCGGGTTCCATGAACCGGCAGTCCGGTGGTCTGCTCTTTCGACTCTTTGCCCGGCTCATACATTTCGAGCACCTGAAAACGCGGGTCATTCAGCACCGGAAAATTGAGATCCACCGCTTTGATCGACGCGAAGGGGTAGACCGTATCCCACGTGGTTTCCAGCACCACCGGTTCGCCGGCAAAAACCTCCTTCTTCGACAGCGTCTGCTTCAGTTTCATCCGGTCGCTGCTTTGCGGTTTAATGGCATCAATCCGGATGGCGTCGGTTTGAAGTGATCCGAATTTAAGCGGCGGGAAAGTCAGCTGGCCCTCGCGGACGGCGCGCGCCGCAATGCGGTAAAACCAGGTATTTGTTTCGCCGGCTGTCGGGCCGGAAGCGTTAAGGGTAAGGTTGAAATCGCCGGATTCATCCAACGGCGGCGTGTCCGGCTGCTGCTCTGCTTTCACCACAATATCGATGTTGAAAACCTGCCCGAGAAAGACGTTTGTTTCCGCCGCTTTGGCGAAGGCATAGTTTTCCGCCGCCGTAAAAGGCGCGGTCAGGCAGGCCGACACTAAAAACAGGGGAATAATTTTCATTACCAATCCTTCTCTGCCGGTTTGTATTCACCGCTTTTCTTTTCTTTCCGGAGTTCCTGATTCCGGATCTCTTCGGCCAGAATATCCATTTCGGTCTGGTTCGGCGGCGGAACTCCGCGGATCTCCTCATATTCGGAAAAATCGCCGAACGGATCCGCCTCTTCATACATGTCAGAATCTTTGTCGCTCTGCTCATATTCCATATCCGAATCGGCATATTCCTCCGACTTTTCATCGGTTTCCTCGCCCTGCTTATTCGGATCCTGCGGCGCGGCGCCCAGTGCCGCAACCAGCTCCGCCAAAGCTGTCGGCTGATCCGGAATGGTCATCGCATCCGCGGCCCGCGCGATATGTTCAAACGTCTCTTTCAGCGGCCCCGGCGCGGCACTGCCGTCCGGCAGCGGAAAATCCTTATGCAACCCCGTCGCTGCAATGGCATCGGCTAATTCCCGTGTATCGGTTTCCAGTGAGTTCTGCGGTGTGCCGGTCTGCTGCTGCTCAATCAGTTCCGTCTGCCGCTGAATAAACTCTTCGAGCTTTTCGCGGACATACCGGAAAAACTCATTCTGCTGCTGTTCCTGCTCTTTCTTCTGCTGAATTTCGCCTTCAATATCGGCGGTGATCAGCCCGGCGATTTCAAGGTTATATGCCGCGTCGGAAAACTGCGGGTCGATGTCGAGCGCGGCGCGGTACATCCACGCCGCCTGCCGGCAATACGCGCCGGCGGAATGCAGGTCGGTTTCCCGGAACCCTTCGCCGGTTTTCACCAGCGCATTGCCCATATTATACAGCGCGCGCGCGCGCAGCGTTTCCGAGTTCGACGCCGCAAATTCAAAGGCGGAAATCGCCGCTTCATATTGTTTTGCGCGGTAAAGAGCCGTTCCGAGGTTGTAATAAATTTCGGCGGAATTCGGCGCCTGTTCGAGTGCCTTTTCATAGAGTTCAATCGCCGTTTCATTTTTCCCTTCCGCCAGCGCCCGGTTTCCGGTTTTAAAAATAATTCCCGGTGACGCAACGGTGTTGAACGCCGCGAGCAGAGTTGAAATGAGCAGAAGAAATCTCACCGCTTTTCCCTCCACCGGTTGGAGACCAGCAGCGCAACCGCGGCCATTGAAAGAAAGAGGTGGAATTTTTCTTCGTAGCGCTCCACCACCTTTTGATCCGTTGAAGTCCGCTCGGCGTTTTCCATTACCTGTTGGTAAATCCGGGCGAGATCAAATACGCCGTTGCCGACATCAAAATAAATCCCGTCCGTCGAAGCGGAAACCATGTTGCGCAGCGTTTCCGACTGTAGTTTCGTCCACACTTCCCTGTTGTCGTGTTTCATGAACGTACGGGTTCCGGTTTCTTCGTCTTCGAGGGCAATACGGCTTCCGCGCGTCCGGTCGCCGAGCCCGATGGCAATCAGCCGTACACCGGCGTCGTTCAGTTTTTTAACCGCATCGATTTCATCGTCGCCTTCAATCAGATCTTCGCCGTCGGTAATCAGAATCAGATCCTGCATTCCCGCTTTTTCGGGGGCAACCAGTTTTTCGAGCGTACGCTCAACGGCGTGCGCAACCATCGTGCCGCCGACCGCGACACTGTCGGGCGAAGCCTGCCGCAGCGCCATTCGGAAATAGTCGTAATCAACGGTGAGCGGGCAGCGTATTTCCGCCGAACCGGCAAACAGCACCAGCCCGACGCGGTCGCCGGACAGCCCTTCGACGCAATCGAGTATCGCCGTCTTTGCATTTTCAAGCCGGTTTGGGTGCATGTCTTCGGCCAGCATACTCCGGGATACATCGAGCAGGAAAATCACATCGCGCCCGGTTTCCTGCAAATGCTGTTCTTCGAGATTCCACGCCGGACGCGCCAGCGCAGTGATCACAAAAGCAATTGCAAGGCAGCCGCCGACGGCTTCGCGCTTCCGGCTGATCGCCTGCGCTTCCGCGCCGAATGCTTTTATGGCCTGTTTGCGTTTAAGTGAGGCATAAAGAAAAAGTCCGGCAACGACAGGCACCAGCCATAGCCACAGCAATGCGGTCGGATGATAAAAATAAACCGGCATCAGGAGAAACCTCCTGAATTAAGAATTACGATTTCAGAATGAAGAATGGATAGCAGGGGATTCTCCGGATGCTTAAACAAAAGCGTCGCAGGCCCATCATTCTTAATTCCAAATTCTACATTCTTCATTTTACGGAATCCTCCTGAGCCAGGTGGTTGTCAGAGCTGAATGCGTCACAAGCAGCAAAAGGCTGATGGCGGCGAACGGTTGGAAGCGGTCTTTATAGGTGTGGTATTTGTCCGACTCGATCTCGCTTTTTTCCATCGCGTTGATTTCGTCGTACACATCCCGCAGGGATGCGTCGTCCGTTGCGCGGCGGTAAATGCCGCCGGTGGTTTCGGCCATCTTCTGCAGAATACGTTCCTGCACCAGCGGCTCCTCTTCCACCTGAACGGCGCCTTCGGGTGTTTGAATGGTTTTCATTTCCGGCGGGTCGGTGATCGCGATGGTATGCAGCCGGATGCCCCAGTGTTCGGCCAGCGCCGCGCCTTCCATCGGCAGATGCCGCCCGCAGTTATTGTTCCCGTCTGTCAGCAGGATGATGACTTTGCTTTTAATGGTGTATCCGGCTTTCTCGTCATCCGCCGCATACCGCTCTTCGGCGGTTTGAAGTCGGGCGGCGGCCAGCGCAACCGCATCGCCGAATGCCGTACCGTCTTCGTTCGGGCGCGATTCAATTTCCAGTTCGCTGATAAAATAATGCAGCGAGTCGTGGCTCAATGTCAGCGGACAGACGGTATCGGCATACCGCGCGAACGTGATCAGTCCGATCAAATCATCGGGCCGTTCTCCGGTGAACTGTTCCACCACTTTTTTCGTCACTTCCATCCGGCTCAGGGTGGTGTCCTGATAGGGCATGGAAATATCCATTGAGCTTGAAATATCGACCACCAGTTCGATTGCGATGCCCTCTTTCGGAATCCCGCCGGTCATGTCTTTTATCTGCGGACGGGTCGCGGCGATAATCAGCAGGGTCAGCGCCGCGACCTGCAGCCAGAAAAGCAGCGGCATAAAACGGAGGCGTGTTGAGTGCGGAACTTTTTTGAATGCCGAAAGGGAGGAAAAGGACAGCGCCGTATTTCCCGTCCGGCGAAAATGGTCGATGATCATTTTCAGCAACGGCAGCAGCAGAAGCAGCATCCACGGAAGGGCTAGGCGCACGGCTCTTCCTCCTTCATTGCGTCAATGAATTCGCGGATATAAAGTTCAAACGCTTCGGTAAATTCGGCGGTGATTTTATTGGAAAAACGTGCCTGTTCGCTCTGGGTTAAAAAGGCCTCCAGTTTTTCCCGCCGACCGAGCAGAATCTCTTTGGGCAGCAGCGGGAAAAGTTCGGCGGTTGTTTTCACCTGCGCCGGCAGCGCAAATTTTGCAGCGATAAAATTGCGGAGAATCAGATCCAGTCCATCGAGCCGCGGTATCAGCTCAACCGGCAGTTGGTCGAGTTCGCGCAAGGCGGTGATATAGGGAGGTTCCACCGGTTCAGCTTTTCTCTTCCGCTGTTTAACGGACAGCGCAATCGCGGCGATGAACAGCACCGCAACCGCGGCGGCGATAAAACGGTGCTGCATTTTCTGCTGTTCCGGCAGCAGGGCAAGAGCCGGGGCAATATCTTTGATTTCAAACGCATCGGCGCCTTCGGGCAGAATGGAGGCAACGTGAACTGAAACCGCTTTGGTGTGCAGTGAAAAGCCGTTGGCGGTCACTTCGATCGGCTGGAGTGAATAATCGCCGGGTACGGGCGGGAGCAGTTCCCAAACCTGCCGGTGCAGCAGTTTGCCGTTGGGCAGGGTCTGCAGGGGTTCAGTGTAACTGTTTCCGATGCTGAACGGCTCCGTTTCATCTTTCAGCGAAGGAAGAGTTACCGCCATATTCTGCGGCGTGTGCACGTCCAGCATCAGTTGTATTTTGCCCGATGTGCTGATGTTGGTTTCGCTGACGGTAAAAAGAACGGTGACCGATTCCTGCCGGAACTGCTGAGTTAAAACCGGTTCGGTCGAATAGGGGGTGGTTTCGGGTTTTTTTGAGCAGCCGGCAAGCAGCACTAAACAAAGCAGGGCAAACTTTTTCACAGCGTCTGCCTCCGCTCGCGGGTTTGGAAAAAGCGGATGAGATCAATCATGTAGTCGCGGTTGGTGTGAATATCGATCTGGTCAATATTCAGCCGGGCAAGCGTATCTTTGATTTCGAGGTGCCGGGCTTTGGCGGCGATGCTGAAGTTTTTACGTGCGGCGGCACTGGCGGTATCGACCAGTATCTGTTCGCCGGTTTCGGCATCGGTCAGTTCAACGAGTCCGGCATTGGGCAGTTCGAGTTCGCGCGGATCGGTGACGGTGATGGCGATAAGGTCGTAATGGAATGCAGCCAGTTTGAGCGAGCGGCTGTAGTCCGAATCCTGAAAGTCGGAGATCAAAAACGTGACGCATTTTTTCTTCACCATTTTTCCGAGGTAATCGAGCGCACAGGAAATACAGGTTCCTTTGCCTTTCGGTTTGAAGCTGAGGATTTCGCGGATGATATGCAGCACATGCGTCTGCCCTTTATCCGGCGCAATGAACAGTTCGATTTTATCGGTGAAAATGATCAGCCCGACCTTGTCGTTGTTTTTAATGGCTGAAAAGGCCAGCAGACCGCACAGTTCGGCGGCGATTTCATTTTTAGATTTTCCGGCGGATCCGAACGTTCCGGATGCCGACATATCGACGAGGAAAAAGAGCGCCTGTTCCCGCTCTTCGATGAAGCGTTTGACGAACGGTTTTCCGGTTCGCGCGGTGACGTTCCAGTCGATGGTGCGGATTTCGTCTCCGGGCATGTATTCGCGCACTTCGTCGAATTCCATCCCGCGCCCTTTGAAGACACTTTTATATTCACCGCCCAAAAGCTCGTTCACCACCTTCCGACTTTTAATGTCGATTTGGCGGACGCGTTTGAGGAGGTCTTTTTCTTTTGGTTCGGCCATGAAAATTAAGAATTAAGATTTCAGAATGAAGAATTGCGGGCGGGGATACCCCGCACCCCTTTTTATTTTTTGCTCTGGGCTGTTTTTCGGGAGGACGCCATGATGGCGGTTATCTCTTCAGCCTCTTTTTTCAGTGGTTCGACTTTGTCTTTTGGAAGTAGTTTCCCGTCCATAATAAGCTCCAGCCAGAATTCTGTTTCATCGGATTCTTCGAGAATGATTCCGAGTTTGGAAATAAACTCGGCATTGGAGCGAGCTCGGCAGGCGGCCCGGTAGTTTGCGCCGACAGATGAACCGGATCGCATAATTTGGTTAGCAATGGTTTTCCCTGCAACAGTGTTTGGCAAAGCATCAACCAGCTTCATAATCCGTAGTGCAAAAAGTTTGGTTCGATCCTTTAGTTCATCGCCTTTCATTGAGGTCTCCTTTAATTAAGCTGCAGATTTCAGAATGAAGAATTAATAGTCAACAAGTCCTCTGAAAGGGGTGCGGGGTATCCCCGCCCGCAATTCTTCATTCTGAATTCTTCATTCTTCATTTCTTACGGAACCTCAACGGTATCCAAAATCCGGCGCAGAATATCTTCGGAGGATTTTTCTTCCGCGGCAGCTTCGTAAGTCAGCAGAACGCGGTGGCGCAGCACGTCGAGGGCGATGTCTTTGACATCCTGCGGAACGACGTAGCCGCGGCCGTTGAGCATGGCTTTGCCGCGTGCGGCGACGGAGAGGAAAATCGTGGCGCGCGGCGATGCGCCGTAGCGGATCAGGTTTTCGCAATCGAGGCCGAATTTTCCCGGTTCGCGGGTGGCCTGCACGAGGTCGAGAATATAGAGCTCAATTTTTTCATCCATGTAAACTTCATCGACCATGCGGCGCAGCCGGTTGATGTCGTCAATTTCCATAACGGCGTTTACGGTTAAATCGACTTTTGTTTTCCCCATCCGTTTGAGGATACGGTGCTCTTCTTCTTTGGAGGGATAAACCACGTCGAGTTTAAACATGAACCGATCCACCTGTGCTTCGGGGAGGTGATAGGTTCCTTCCTGTTCGACGGGGTTCTGGGTGGCGAGCACGAGAAACGGTTCGTCGAGTTTATAGGTTTCGTCGCCGATGGAAACCTGATGTTCCTGCATGGCTTCGAGCAGGGCGCTCTGTACCTTCGCCGGCGAACGGTTGATTTCGTCGGCAAGAATGATGTTGGCGAAGATCGGCCCTTTGTGCGGGGTGAACTCATTGGTTTTGGGGTTGTACATCATCGTTCCGATGAGGTCGCCCGGCAGCAGGTCGGGGGTGAACTGGATTCGGTTAAAGTCCGCGTGCAGGGTCTGCGAAAGGGTGGTTACGGCGAGTGTTTTGGCCAGCCCGGGAATCCCTTCGATGAGCACATGACCGTTGCAGAGCAGCGCCAGCAGCAGGGCTTCAATTAAATCTTCCTGGCCGATGATGACTTTGGCGACTTCGTCGCGCACCTGCTGCAGAACAACGCTTTCGGCCTGATAGCGTTCGTTCATTTTCACGATGTCCGGATGCATGGGAAACCTTTCATTAAAACAACGGGAATATATATAGTCCCGTTGTTTCGCCTGTTCAGTAAATAAAACGGACTTTACGCGGAGAAATCCGATGATGAAATAGTTCTTTCGTTCAGGCCGGGACAATCAGAACATTGCAGCGGGCGTGCCGGATGACCGCTTCGGACACACTGCCCTGCAGCGCTTTATGCAGCAGGCCGTGGCCGTGCGATCCGAGGATAATCATCTCTGCGTCGAGGTCGCCCGCCTTTTCAATGATGAGTTTTGCCGGGTCGCCTTTCAGCAGAATGGCCTGCGCATCGGTGCCTTTTTCGCGGAGGCCGGCGGAAATATGGTGCAGTTCGGCGTGTTCGCGTTTGATCTCCTCGGCGCTGATGTCGCGCGCCAGCTGGACATCGCCGGGCATGCTGACATATTCCGGTGAATAGCCCGTGAACTGGGTGCTTTCAAAAATCATCGCCTGCGCGTCGTCGGAGGTGACGTGCAGAATCCAGAGCTTGGCCTTGAGTTCGCCGGCAAGGGCGGCGGCCTGTTCGAGCACGGAATCGGTTGTCTTTGAAAAGTCGATGGCGACGAGCAGATTTTTCATGGCGGGAACCTCCTGATTTCAACGCTGTTTTTATAGCGCAGAAAGGGTTTTACAGGAAAGGGATAATGCGGGCTCTTTTATAGGGTATCAACCGATGGACTTTGCGGGGCGCTTCCGATACAAGAGGGGGCATGAATTCAGTTTTACCTATTTCGTTTGCTTTCGCCCTCTGTTTTTCCGCCGCGGCAAAACCCGGGGAGCCGTATGTTTTGACTGGGAAAGAGAAGTCGATTTTCGGCATCTTTCAGGCTGATCTGGAAAAATACCCGGAGTTTTACGAGGGCGTGGATGTCAATGAATACTATTCCGGCTTTAAGGCTGTGAATAACCTCAACGGACGGAAGCTGAAACGGGGGGAAGAGCTGATGTTTCCCGATACCGCCGTCAGTATAAAAATCCGGGAAGCTGAAGCCGAAAAAGCTGCGGCGGAAGAAGCAGCGCGGAATCGGGCGGAAACCGCAGAGTCGCCGCCGGATGAAACAAGTTCCGGTGAAACGAATGTTCCTGCGGAAGAGATTGTGATTCCCGAGGAGGTTCGTAAAAAGAGCGAGCGCAGCAAGGCGGTCTACCGTTTTCAGCACGCGTTTCTGCCGCGATGGGTGCATAGCGGCGGCGACAGTTTTATGCAGGGTATTGCGGAGGGAAATATCGACCACCTTGTCCGGATGGCGCAGGAAATCGTTGATGAAGCTTTCGCCGAATCGCTCGCGCTGCACGCCTATCCGGAAAAAAATATTTACGTGATTGAGTTCGAAAAACCCGCAAAGGGATCGGACTGCTTTTTCGCGGCTATCCGGGAGGAGGGCGGCGGAAACCGCAGTCTTTACACGCTGGAGAAAGGCATCTCTGTTTTCGGTGCCGGTGATCCGAGTGTTTTCTGCGAACGGAAGCCGGACGGAACGCATGTTAGTTTCGGCGGGCGGGATTACACGGATCTGAATGGATTCCTGTCCGAAATCGAACAGGGGGCGAAATAGCGGTTACCCTTCGATGGCGGGGAGCAGGATGGAAACGGCGGTTCCGGCGGTGCTCGTCTGAATATCCATTTGACCGGAATGCGCAATTACGGTGCGTTTTGCGATCGGCAGCCCGAGCCCGAAACCGCGCGCTTTGGTGGTGCTGAAGGGGGAGTAGGCTTTTTCGAGCATGTAATCGGCGATGCCGGTGCCGTTATCGGCGATAACGACGCGAATATTTCCCCCGCCGTTTTCAAGGTTCTGCTCTTTCACGGTGACCGATATTTTCGCGTCGGGTTTATCCCCCAGATTTTCGGCGGCATTCAGCAGCAGCTGATAAAAGCACTCTTCCAGCGGCGCGGCGGCACCTCTGATTTTCAACGCGGGGTCATCGGCCAGCAGCTGTAGTTTCAGGTTTTCGCGGTTCCATTCGGTCTGTATCCGTTTGGCGGCTTTCGCAATCGGCGCACGGATATCGAGCGGTTCAAATACCGGTTCCGGCGGATTGGCGAATCCGTTCACCATTTCGATCAGCTGGTTGAGCCGGTTGACTTCGGCGATTACCTGTGTGCTGAACTGTGAGCGGAAATCGTCGTCGTCGTAACGTTCCGGCAGCAGCTGCGCGAAGGTTTTTATGGCGACGAGCGGGTTGCGGATTTCGTGGCTCAGACTCGACGCCATTTCGTGCCAGACTTCGGCGCGTTCCAGTTGCTCTTCTTTATCTTTGAGCAGCTTGGCCGCGGTGACATCGCGCAGCATCAGCATGGCGCCGACGCATTCGCCGCCGTCAAAAAGGCGCTGTGTTTTGGCCGAAAGAATCCGGTGTGTGCGGTTATCCATCCATTCAACGGCGTCTCGTTTTTCGTCGCCGTCGAGGGCGCTTCGTAAAAGTTCGGCGATGGCGGTGCCGAGGATTTCGACGCGGTTGCCGATGATATGTTCCGATGCCGGCTCAACGATCTCTTTTGCGGCGGTGTTGAAGCACTGAATTTCCGCCGAACCGTCGCAGGCGATCAGACCGGAAGGGATGGCGTGAAGCAGGGTTTCGGCGACCGCTTTTTCGAGGGTTGTTTTTTCGTAATGGAACGCTGTTTCGAGCGTCGATGAAATATGGTCCGCCAGTCCGGTCAGTTCTTCAAGGTCGCGTATATCGAACGGAATTCCGGTTGCGCGGGTTCCGACGAAAATCCACCCGATAATATGGCCGGCCGCGTGCAGCGGAATGATGATTTCCGCGCCGAGCGAATCGAGCATCTGCTGCAATAGGGCGCGGTTCATCGGGTCGGCCATCCGCGGCAGGGTTTGGCGCGAAATCAGGTGCGAGTGCATTTCCAGCCACTGGACGAACGGGGAGGAAAGCGGTATGGCGAGCTCCTGCACGGCGGCAAGGCAGCGGGCGCCGGCCTGATAAATAAAGGCCGATTCGTTTTCGTCTTTAATGAAAATACCGGCCCGCGAAACCCGGGCGGTTGCAATCAGACCTTCGACGATGCTTTCAAACAGATTGCCGAGATTTCCGAAACTGCGCTGTGCCCGGCTGAAGTTCTGCAGTGCAACCGATGAAAATGCGCGCGATTCCGTATGCGGTGCAGACGGCGGTGATGCAGGCTGTGCTTTCAGCAAAGTCAGCTCTTCTTCGAGCACGTTGTTTTTCAGCCGGAGTGAATAGCATTCGGCGGCCTGCCGGATCAGATTTTTCAGCGTATGTTCGTTTGCGCCGATATCGGCTGATCCGAACGCTTCAACCTGTTCCGCTGCGGTCAGTGTTTCTGCTGTGCCGAGCAGAATCACGACAGATAAAGGGCGCTTTTTACAGACGGCATCCGCCAAAAGAAATCCGTCCGGCGCGCTTAAATCAACCGCCAAAACGGCATCGCCGACGCGGGCAAACCAGTTTTCGAGTTCAGCCTGTTTATTCATCACCTGCACCGAAGCACAGGGCGCGGCCGCCTGTGTTATCCGGGCGGCGAGGCCGTAGTCAACGGTGTAAAGCAGGATGGATGACGGCAGGGTTTTCATCCGTTTTCAACCTCCGCGAGGGTGGGGAGGTAAACGTAAAATGTTGTTCCGCGTTCGGGTTCGCTTTCGACTTCGATTGCGCCGTGGTGCTCGGTGATGATGCCGTGCGAAACGGAGAGGCCCATACCGGTGCCAGCGGTTTTCCGGGTGAAAAAGGGATCGAAAATTTTCGGCTGGTCTTCTTTGGAAATACCGGAGCCGGTGTCGCTGATCTGCAGGCGGATGCAGGGCCGGGGGGCAGGTTCGCCGATGGCGTCGGACGGGGCGAAAAGATAGTCGCAGTTGGTAGTTCGAACCGAAATGGTGCCGTCGGAATCGATCGCTTCAATCGCGTTTAGGCTGAGGTTGATCAGCGCCTGGGACAACAGTTTATCGTCGCCGAGAATCGATGCGTTCGCGGCGGTGCAGTTGTTTTCCAGTTTGATGTTTTTCTGCATCATCTGCTTGTTCAACAGTTTGAGGGTTTTGTGAATAGTATCGTGCAGCTGCATCGGAACCAAGTTCGGTTTTGCGGGTTTCGAGAAGCTTAACAGGTCATTCACAATTCCGTCGATACGGGTGACTTCCTGCGCGACGAGGACGGAAAATTCGTTGCGGAAGTCTTCGTCGGAATAACGGTGCGGCAGCAGCTGGGTGAAGGTTTTAATGGTGACGAGCGGGTTTTTGATTTCGTGGGCCATACCGGCGGCGAGGGTGCCGACGCTCGAAAGCTGGTCGGTACGGCGGAGCTGCTGTTCGAGGTTTTTGGTTTCGGTGATGTCGGTGACCACGAGCAGCGCGCCCATCGGCTGTTTCTCCAGATCGCTCAGGCTGGCCGTGGCCAGCTGGATGTCGATTACGGTTTCGGTTTCGGCGTGAATCAGCTCGGCTTCAATATTGCGGACGCCGCGAGCGCGTTCGAGGGTTTTTTCCAGCGCTTCAAAAATCGGGTTCGGCAGCATGTCGATTTTCTGGTTGAGCACTTTTTTGCCCTGCAAACCGGTGATACGGCGGGCTTCTTTGTTGAACAGGGTGATGGTTCGGTCGGGATTCGCCACGATGACGCCGTTTGCGAGCTGATCGAGCATGATTTCGTTGCGGATTTTGCTGTTCTGCATTTCGGTGTACATGCGGGCATTTTCGCGGGCGATGGCAAACTGGTTGCAAAGGGTCTGCAGGGCATCCTGTTCGGTGAGGTTGTAAATCCGCCGCGCCTTTTTATTGCCGAGCAAAAGCACGCCGATGAGTTCGCTTTTGGCAAATGCGCCGACGGCCATGGCGGTTTCAAACTTTTCCATCTGCTGGAAAACAATATTGGTTCGGCTGGTTTCGCGGGTGCGCTTGAGGCTGTCGCGGCAGACGGGGCTTTGCCCGGAAGCGAGGCAGAGGATCAGCGCATTGCCGATTTCGACTTCGAAACCGGTCGAGCCGTGTTCGATGTATCGGTCGCCTTCGAGGCTCAAATAGCGGAGCGTTGTCGCCCCGGCTTCCCGCTCGACGAGTTCGAGGAACTGGGCGGTTAATGCGTCGATGGTCGGAACGGACTGGATAATTTCGTTGGCCCGTTTGAGGGTTTCGGGGACGTTCATCGATTTGTCGGAAATGAGTTTGCGCGCGCCGATGTGCAGGTATTTTTTTGCCGGGGGAAAGGCCAACAGGGTCAGCAGCGCGGAAACAAACCAGGCGGCTTCGACCGGATTATCGATTACATCGGCGAAAAGATAATTTACGGTGTGCCAGCTGGAAAAAAGAAGCAGGGAGAGGAACGCTGCAAGCAGGATATTCGCGGTCGATTTCTGGATGATGCTTTCAATGCCGAGCATTCGGCGGGTGGCAATGCCGTACGCGATGGCGAGGTTCATGGGGATGATGCAGAGCGGGCTGTATTGCTGCGGCTGGTCGCTCCCGGAAATTACGGCGATAATGAAAATCAGGATGGAAACGGGCAGGACGCTGGTCATGCCGATCAGCGTAAACTGCATTTCAACCCGGGCCAGTCCTTCGGCTGTTCCGAGTGTCCGGAAAAAAATACGGATGGTGCGGTAAATAATGATCGGGAAAAAGGCGATGAAAAGCGGAAACGTGGAGCCGAAATGCGCGTCGGTAATCTGCGGGCTGTTCCCCTCCGCCGGAAGCGAAGCGGTTTTAAGAAACAGCGGAGTGGCGCACAGAAGCGCAACGACGAGGCTGAGGGTCAGCAGCCTGTAATTATTGCGGATAATCTGAATAACCGGCTTCTGCGGATACGCAATGGATTGGCAGAAAAGGTAAAAAACAACCGGGACCGCAACACCGGCCGCCGCCGCGCCTTTAATCCCGAGTTCGGCCTGTTCCACGAAATCGGCTTTTAAAATGCCGAACAAAAACAGGATCCAAACGGCGATGGCGGCGGAAAAAGCGAGATACAGCTGGTTTTGAGATCGGCGCGGATTGGAAAAAATAACGGAAAGGCCCAGCCCGGCGTTCGTGACCAGCGTGAAAATAAGAATGGCTTCAGCGAGCAGCATAAAAAACTACGGCTGATCCGTTGAATTAAGCCTGAAATCCGGCCGGATTTTATCGCGGTATTTCCCTCTCATTTTCCGATGCCCCCTTTATTTAAACCTGTTTTGCATCCCGTTGCGCTGAATCAACACACGTGCGGCACACTAGGCTCAACCCCCCGTTTTTTTCAAGGGGAAAAGGCGCGGACTGAACCGGTGACTTATGGGATTGCACCGCGCGGGCCGGGTGTGACATATTCCGCTTTATTTGCGGGGGGCAATAAAAATGAGCGCAGAAAACAGCGGAAAAAAAGGAAAAGTGCTGGTCATTGACGACGAGCGGGGGCCGCGCGAAAGCCTTCGGATGGTGCTGAAATATGACTATGAAATCCTGCTGGCAGACCGCGTTGATGCCGGTATTTCCCTGCTCCGCGAGAACCATCCCGATCTGGTTATTATGGATATCCGCATGCCCGAAAAGAGTGGGATTGACGGATTGCGGGAAATCCGTGAAATCAACCCCAATATTTCCATTATCATGCTGACCGGTTACGGGGATCTGGAAACCGCGCAGCAGGCGATCCGCTTCGGCGCAAATGACTATCTGCAAAAACCGTTCGATGCCGACGAAATTCAGGCCGTTGTGAAACGCTATGTTGAACGCAGTAAGCTGCAGTCGCGCAAAAAACAGGCGCAGGAAGAGCTGCAGAAAATGACACAGTCGCTCAGCCGGGAAGTGGGCAAAACCAATAAACTGACCTCGCTCGGCGCCGCCTCTTCGGAACTGGTGCGCGATCTGCGCAATCCGCTCACCATTATCCGCGGTTATCTCGATCTGCTGAATTATGAGCTGAAAGAAAAGCAGGATGCCGCATCCGGCGAAATGAGCGAATATCTCGACCAGATCGAAAAGAATGTTGAACGCTGTTCGCTGCTGGTTGAATCGTGGCGGACGCTGGGCCGTTTTGATTTTTCGCAGATGCAGCGTATTCCCCTGCCGAAGCTGATCAACGAGTGTTTTCTGGATGCCGCCGCACACACCGATATTTCCTTTGCGGTTAAGTTGGACGGCGCGGAGGAGCAGTATGAAATGCTCGGTGAACGCCTGCAGATTAAACGCGCGCTGCAGAACCTGATCGACAATGCCGTGAAGGCGGTTTCGCAGGAGATTGAGCCGAAAATTACGGTCAGTTTTTTTATGCGTAACGGCGATATTGAAATGAAAATACAGGATAACGGCTGCGGGGTTGACCTACAGAAACTGCGCTGGATTTTCGAGCCGTTCGATCATACGGCGACTATTGAAAAGGGCGCCGGGCTCGGTCTGTTCATCACGAAAAAGGTGATTGAAGATCATCGCGGCCGCCTGCGGTTTGAAAGCCGTGTTAATGAGGGGGCGTCGGCGTCCGTTTTTTTGCCGCAGGCGCACACGGCGTTGGGCTATTTTTCCAGCCCCGAATCCATGATTTGAAATGAGTCTGCTCTCGATTCAAATCCCACCATATTTGCGACAGATTCTTTTTACCCGAAATTCGAGAATGGAACCGCAGATAAACACGGATGGACACGGATAACCAAGGGTCTACGGTAATTATTCCGCTCACTTCATGGGTGCTTCCCGCGTTTTCTCTATCTTGTTGAAACATCCGTGTTTGTCCGCGTTCATCCGTGGTTCATTTCTGTTAAATTTGGTTCCGGCTCTGCCGGATTGGGATTATAAACAATCGGTCGGAACACGGATGCACTGGCTTCGATAGGCGGCGGGGGCCATGCCGGTAATCTGGTTGAATACGCGGCTGAAATAGGTGCGGAGATAGACATAAATGCCGGGATACTTAAAGCTGTTTCATGATGCCTCCAGCGTTTTAAATGACGGGAATGACATAAAACAAAAAGGGCGGGTATTTTTATGAGCACACAAATCGGACCCTCGGCGGCGAACGGATTTTCTCCTTACGAAAACCACATCCTTTCCGGAAGCGAAACCCACGTAATGCTCTTCGCATTCGCAAAAGAAAACAAGGCCGCCGATGCCGCCGTTGCGCTCAAGAGGCTGAATGAAAAGAAAGCGGAAAAGGCGTTCGGGAAAGTCGGCATCACCAACCTCAGCTCCTATACAATCCCGCTCAAGGGGAAAACGGCCGTACTGGTTTATTTCGACTACGCGGGCAGCTGCTACCTCGATGCCGTAAAAGATTTCGAATCGGTCGGGCCGGTCAGCGTATTTGATATGATTCTCGACCCGCATCCGCGCGCGGTGCAGGATGAACAGCTCTGGCTGCAGATGGAGTGGATCAACTATATTTACGGCGCAAAACCCGCCGATGCCAAACCGGAAAAAACTGCGCAGGCCACCCGGATAAAACCCGACCGCGAAGCGTACTACCGCACGCTCCACCAAACCGTCTGGCCGGGCGTTTGCGACCATATGGCCCGCGCCGGAAACCACGATTTCTCTATTTTCCTCGTCGAACTCGGTAATGAGATTTATCAGTTTTTCTACGTTGAAAACTATGCAACCGAAGCGCAGAAGGAAAAGATGAAAACCTACGCCGACCCGACCTATCAGCGGTGGTACAACGCTGCCGCGCCCTGCCTCGACCCGCTTCCCGGGGCTGTCGACTGCTGGGTGAAAATGGAGCCGGTTTCGGAATAGAAGCCAAATCAGAAAACTGAATCCGAAAATCCGGAGGGGTTTTTGTGTTAATCCGGCGGACAAATGGGCGGTCTTTCCGATATATGGCTTTCGGACTATTTACGAAGTGTCGGCGGTCTGGTGGCGAAGCATCCGGTATTTTTAGCATGTTTTCTGCTTTTTTGTTTTATGTAGGGCGCTTCCGATGAAAGTGCCGGAATTGAAAAAATCAATGCAGCCGGAAGACCGCAAAGGAGCAAATGATGAAAAGTAAGGTTTGGATATTTTTGGCCGGCAGCCTGTTGCTGGCGGAGTCCGGAAGTGCACAGACGCTTTTTTTTGATTTTGACGGGTATGAACCCGGCCCACTTATTAAACAGCCCGATTGGCGGGCGGATCATCCCGAACTTGCAAAAACCGCATTCTTTGTGATGGACGGGCTGGGCCGGACGCAGAAATCCGGTGATAAAGGGCTGGGGATCGTGTCTGCCGGGAGTTTCGTCAACATTTCCTGCATTGACGGCATTCCGTTGAATCCCGGGGAAACCTATACGATGGAATTGGATTTTATGGCGGGATTAACGCCGGGAGCGCTGGAAAAAACAGAACGGTTTGATGTTGCTGCTGGGGAGCAGGGAAATGAAACCGGCGGAGCGCTGGAACATTGTTTTTGAGATTGCTCCGCAGGGAAACTGGGAAATCAAGGGGAGTCTCGGACAGTGGGTGTCGTATGCCAAGCTTCCGTCCGAAGCAATTGTCAAACGACCGAAAACGGGAAAAATGGCGGTTTCAAAATGGCACCATTTCAAACTCGAAATCCAGAA
>QKFE01000217.1 GCA_003252225.1 Kiritimatiellales bacterium
CCCGCAGCCTCAAAATGATCACCCGACAAATATAATCACCGAAAACGACTGATAAACAAAACATTTACTATGCATGATCGAATAGATAACAACACTAAAAAACTTCAAATACCTCAAAAAAACTGCTGAAAAACCTCACCTGCCAAACCACTACAATAATTATCCCCACAAAAATACCCGTAAAACAAACCAATATAATTATATAATTGATATATACAAACTAAAACCCGAGTATCACATGATTGAAAGTCACAACCCGGCTTCGGCACAGGAAGGAATCGGCGAATTAGAACTGCGCCCGCACAGCTTTCGGGCATATGCCGACAGCCGCTTTCCGAGCCGGAACGGATCAGCCCAAAGGAGAAAAATGAAAAGCACAGTTTTCAGAAACATATCGAACAGATTTAAAATCTATCCGCTATTGGCTTCGCTCGTCATTTTGGCAGCAGCGGAATGTGCGGCCGACGTTCCAGCCGAACCGCCGCGTGTAGACGCGCGC
This sequence comes from Kiritimatiellales bacterium, assembly GCA_003252225.1. Lineage (GTDB taxonomy): Bacteria > Verrucomicrobiota > Kiritimatiellia > Kiritimatiellales > Pontiellaceae > Pontiella. The sequence goes on from QKFE01000217.1 coordinate 500, forward strand.
GGCACGCGGTATTTCGGAAAAGAAGTTTTACATCTAGGGGAAATCCGCCTCGAAACCAACGAGTGGTCCGATACCAATCAGACCACCTGCATCTTTCTCGATCATGACGGCACGTTCGGAATTGAGTGGAAGCGCGGTTCAACCGGACACGGAAAGGGCGACAACCCGCCCCCACCGAATTATCCGAAAGCGGAAATCGGAATCGCCCCATGGAATCCCAAAGGGGAGCCCATGAAATCAACCAGCGCGATTTTGCCGATCCAGCTGAAAGATCTGAAATCGGCCAGCATGACGCTGGACGTCACCACAACCACGACAACCAACAACGGCTGGAACCTCGCCTTTGAGCTCTGGCTTTCCGACAAAGATCCCCGCACAGAAAAAACCGGCCCGAAAGCAGAGCTGATGGTATTTTTGGGAAACCAACCCAAATACTGGCCGTGGGAACCGAAAGGCGGAACACTCAACGACGGACACAACACCTACACGCTGTATGAAACCAGCGATGAATGGAGCAACTTGGGGATACTACCGCCAATGGCGCCTCGGTGACACCGATGGCATTGCCCATATCAACGGAACCGTTGACATTTATGCCTTCCTGAAACACCACATGGAGGTTGACGGCTGGGATGAAAATCTCTGGCTGACCCGTTTTGAAATCGGGAACGAAACCTACCAGAATTCCGGCGGCACCACCCGATTCAAATCCCTCCCCTTTGAAGTCAACGGCGAAACCCGATCGGCGGTCACGAAGTAAAACCATCCGGTCGTTTTCAGCATCAGGAGGGCGAGTTTTCATCCGGCCCGTGAGCGCGGAGGAACTCGTCCCTCCATTTTAAATGGTCATAACTTTTTAAAGGCTAGCGCCGAAACAGAGCATCGATCAGTTTCACTTCCGGCGCGCCCGTAAGCGATGGAAGGCCATGCCACTCGTAGATTCCGAAATCGCCCTTATATTCCCACGGTGCCCAGTCAACCACCTGCTTAACCCGCGTCAGCCAGCTGGCATCAATTGTATAAGGCACCGTCGTTCCGGCGTGCTTAACCAAGGGTATACGGCAATATTCCGCTCGCTTCATGGGTGCTTCCCGCTTTTTCTCTATTCGAAACAGCCGTGTTTGTCCGCGTTCATCCGTGGTTCATTTCTGTTTCAAGGTTAACATTCCCTATGTGAAGCGGTTTGTTTGCTGCACAAAAAAAACTCCCGCTGTTTCGGCGGGAGTTTTTCAATCAATCTGCAATGCAGGTTATTTTTCGGTCAGAGCGACAATGCCGGGGAGCTGTTTGCCTTCCATGAATTCGAGGGAGGCACCGCCACCGGTGGATACGTGGCTCATTTGGTCGGCGACACCGGACTGGTTAACGGCCGCAACACTGTCGCCGCCGCCGATGATACTGACGCTGTCGGATTTGGCAACGGCTTCGCAGACGGAGAAGGTTCCTTTCGCGAACGGGGCCATTTCGAAGCAGCCCATCGGGCCGTTCCAAACGACGGTTTTTGCTCCGGCGACTTCGTTGCAGTAGAGTTCGATGGTTTTCGGGCCGATATCCAGCGCCATCCAGCCGTCTTCGATGCTGTCTCCGACTTCTTTGATGTTTGCATCGGCGGAGAATGCGTCAGCCGCAATGTTATCGATCGGGAGCAGGAGTTTGACGCCTTTTTCTTTGGCCTGTTTGAGGATTTCACCGGCGAGTTCGATTTTATCTTCTTCCACCAGTGAATTACCGATTGCTTTGCCCATGGCTTTGTAGAAGGTGTAGGCCATACCGCCGCCGATCAGGATCGCGTCGCACTTGCTCATCAGGTTGGTGACGACGTCGATTTTACCGGAAATTTTTGCGCCGCCGATAATGGCAACAAACGGACGTTTCGGATTTTCGAGGGCGTTGCCGAGATATTCGATCTCTTTTTCGAGCAGGAACCCGGCGGCGCACTGGTCGATATACTTGGTGACGCCGACCATGGAGGCGTGGGCGCGGTGGGCGGTTCCGAAGGCGTCGGAGACATACACATCGCCGAAGGAGGCGAGTTCTTTTGCGAATGCGTCCTGCTTGATTTTCATTTCGGCTTTAGCGGCTTTGATCTGTTCTTCGGTGGCGTCGTCGGCCAGCTTGGCTTCGCCTTCTTCTTCGGCATAGAAGCGGACGTTTTCGAGCACGAGGATTTCACCGGCTTTCAGGCCGTCAACCAGTGCTTTCACTTCCGGGCCGATGACATCGGGCGCAAGCGTTACTTTTGCGTCAACCAGTTCCGCCAAACGGTCGGCGGCGGGTTTGAGGGTGAACTCGGGGTTTTTCTTTCCCTTCGGCCGACCGCAGTGGCTCATCAGGATGAGTGATCCGCCGTTTTCGAGCACATAGTTAATGGAAGGCAGAGCGGCCACAATACGGGTGTCGTCGCCGACCACGCCGTCTTTCACCGGCACGTTGAAGTCGACGCGCATCAGTACGCGCTTACCCTGAACGTCCAGATCTTTGATCGTCAGTTTGTTCATGAATAATCTCCTTTGAAGGAAACTGTAACCAGTTCCAGTTAATAGTTATTCGTTACCGGTTATCAGGAAATCAGCCTAACAACCAATAACCCGTCACCGATAACCGCCGCTTTCGCGACCGTCGTTAAAAATAAGGCGTTGACTATAAGCATTCCGAAATACGAGTCAAACGAAAGCGGAGTCGGCGAAAGGTGTTGTGCCCTGCCCCGAATCCATCTAAGTTATCCGCAATCAACTTCCGGGAGACTTAAATGGATACCGCAACTGCCAAAGAGAAAATTGAAACCGCACTGAACCGCCTGCAAACCGTTTTCGTCGAACCGGTTTTCGATGAGTGGGCACTGGCTGAAAGAAGCCCGTCCGGCTGGAAAATCCTCGAATACGGCGGCCCCCGGAAGGAAGCGTTTTTCGCGGAGTTCAGCTCCGATATTGCCGCGTTGCGCGAAACGCTTGATCCGACGCAGACGATGATCGGTGATTTTGCTTTTTCGCACGAAGGGTACGGATCGGGTTTCGATGCCCACATCTGCGCCGGGCAAAACCTGTTTATCCTTTTCAACAACACCGGCAAAAGCACCGGCGAAATCACCAGCAACCCGAAGTGGACCTCTGCGCAGGTTCATTTTTCAAATCTGGTGGAACTGTTTATTTCTGATCCGGTGAAATTGTAGTATCCTCCCAACCCGGCAGAGCCGGAACCAAATTAACAGAAGTTCGCAAAGATCGCTAAGCTCCGTTCTTTGCGGACTTTGCGTTCTTCTGTAAAAAAAATCCTTCGCAAACATGATGGGATTCGAATAGAGAGGGACTAAAGGCGGGACAATATACCTTATTGAAAAAGCCCCAGCCAGATGAAGGCGGAAAAAGCGGCGATAAGCAACGCGGCGAAGATACGCGGAAGGCGGCCGAACAGCATCACGAAAAGCAGGTGTATGCCGCAAAGCCCCATTAAAATCAGCAGGGCCTTCTGCAAAAACGCGTCGGTCGGAATCGCCTGAAAGGCGGCGAAAATACCGATACAGAGCGGAATGCAGATGTGCGCGTCGCCGGATTGGGAGGTATAAACGACATCCATCCGGTTTTTGGCCCCGTAATAAAAGGCCAGCAGCGCATTCGGCAGCACCATCAGAATACCGCTCACCCACCCCAGAACACCGGGCGGAACGCGGTCCGTTTCGATCGACTGAAACCACTGAACCAGCCAGTCCGTACTGACGAGCACCGCGAAAGCGCCCAGCAATAAAAGCAGAACGTCGAGCGGGAGGGTTTTCGGGTAGCTTTTCTTTTTAAGCAGGTTGGTCTTTTTGACGTCGTAAATATGAAAACACTGCCAGAAAATAAACAGCGCGATAAGGATCACCCCGTCGGCCTGACTCAACGTTCCGTCTGACGCCAGCAGCCAGACAAACAGCGAAAAGAAAAGCGCCGCCACCAAATTTAACGCCAGCGACAACCGCCCCATCCGGAATTCCGTCAGCGCCGCCTTCGTCTTTTTCCGGGGAATACTGTCCATGCTCCAAATCAAAACCGGCGCACCGATCAACAGCGTCAGATTGGTGACATTATTAAAAAGGCAGTTAATCACCACATCGTTTCCGCTGCCCGCATTCATCGCCAGCACAAAGGCAAAAACCATATTTCCCATGCCCGAACAGTACGGCATAAAAATGGTGCCGAGCACCGTGCCTTCCACCCCCTGCCCCGACAAAATTTCCAGCCGCCAAACCACCAGAAAACTGGCCAGCAGAAAGAGCAGAATGCAGACATACGGCGCAAAAACACCCATCGCAGAAATCGTTTGATGAATTACATCCATGTTTGTTTTCTATCAGGAAATCCGAAGCACGAATACCCAAATCCGAAACAAGCTTGAACACCCTTATTTCCTGTGCCGGGGGATAGTGGGGGCGCGGGGGAGAAAGGGGGAACAGAGGGTGAAAAACACCCTTCGACTTGCTTCGGATACGCTGCAAAGAGACAGAAAATACCGGCTATTTCCTATGGAATGACCAACCGGACATAAGCGGCCGGAGGATTGCCGAGCACAGCGGGATCAAGCAGCAGGTCGGTCAGCGCATCTTCACCGATAAACGGCTCGCCGTAGGGCTGCCATATTTTCAGATCCTCCGACCATTCGATTTGGTAAACAACACCGGCCCGGGTTTGCACCGCTGCATGAAAACCGGCGGCAGAAGCAGAACACTCGGCAATCCGCAACTGACTTCCGGGATCAGCCGGTCCGTGCGGGCAACCTGTTCCTGCCAGTCGGTGTGGCCGTCGCTGTCGGAATCAGCGGATGCGGGGGAAAACGTGAAGGTTTCAATGGCGGCCGAATCGCGGGTCAAAATCACATCCGCCCAAACCGTTCCGTTCGCCGCAATCACTGAAAGAAGATACGCCCCGTTTTCCCAATCGAAACAGAACACTTCGCACAGTCCGCGGGTATTCCGTTCGCGGTGCATAACTTCGCCGGAAGGTTTCAGAATCGAGATGGTGTAATGCTGCTCGGAATCGGCCGGATTGAATACCAGCGTATCGCCCAGTGAATTAAAGAAGCACGGGAGCGCGGTGTGCAGATCGAGAAAATAGCCGAAATAAAACCCGTACGGTGTTTGAACCAGATTTTTCGGCTGACCGGGTGTTACGGTTTCGGCGGAATAAATGACGGCATCGGCGCCGAAAACATCCAGCGGATTACGTCCGATATCCTCCCCCGAAAGATCCAGCGGATCAAACAGGGCTCCATTTTTAAGCAGATATTTACTGAACAGATTTGCCCCGAATTCATCCGTAACAGTGAACAGATAGACTGAATCCTCCCATCCGGAAAAACTGAAGTTGGTTATCCCACTGAAGGGTTCTGAAAACGCGAATGTATTGCCCGAACTGCCGATTGCATATTTTTGGATTTCGATGATGCCGCTGCTTCCCGAGTCAGGCAACACGGTAAAGGTTTTGTGCGGAATATCGAAAAACAGTTTCAACGGGTCAGTGTCCGCTTCAATAAAATAGCCTTCCACAAAATTGGAAACCGCCTGATAAAGATGGAGATCGGTGCCGTTGTTTCCGTTGAACAGGGAAATATCGACCCATCCGCCGCCGTTGGTCACAGCCGGATCGAACGGTACTTTGATTCCGTCGATCGGGTTATTATCGTAATACATTCCGGCTTTATCCCAATGGGGGCACCAGATATTGTCGTCGAACACCTGAAAACCGCGGCCGTTTATGACGTTGTCATACAAAATATTTCCAGTGCCGTTTAAATGCGTGTTGGTGCTCCAGTCGCAGCCGAGGCCGATATAACCCGCTTTATAAAACAGGTTGCTTTCCACATACGCATTCCCGATGTTTTCCATTCCGAACCACTCATTCAGAATAAATTTGCAGTTCCGTACATCGATAAAACCGGAATACTGGTTCCAGATTCCGCTGTATCCGGAATAGAACCAGCAGTCATTAAAATAGGCCTCCGTTGTTCCGCTCATGTAGGCGCAATACATCTGCGAATTCAGCTCCTTCGCCAGCTGATCCTGCGGCGAACCGATGATCTGCGAATGGTTCATTTCAAAATAGGTGCAGCCCTGAATAATCACCCCGAATTTACCGCTCGTTCCGCTGCGGTCGATCAGCGTGTTATTCACCGTCACGTGATCGGAATTCCCGATCTGGATTCCATCGCCGGTCGCCAGATGGTAATAACCCTTCACCCAATACTGGTTGACGTCATAAATGTGGCAGTCATCAATTTGAACCGTTTCCAGCCCGTCGCCGTAAATCCCCTCCTGCAGCATATTGTGAATCACCGTGTTCGTGATCGTCAGCAATCCGCCGCCCATATACCCCGAAAACGCCGTGATGCCGTTGACGATTTCGCACGAATCAAGCGTGAAATTCGGGCCGTTACGGAATCCCACAACCTGCCCTTCGCCATTACCGTTCAGCATTAGATTTCGCAGCACACCATTCCCGGCCATAAAATTGAACCGGCCGCAAATTACCGGTCGTTCGCCGGAGCCATAACTTTCAAACACCACCCCGTCCTCATCAATCGTGGCGATGTAATTAAAAACCGAGCCGCATTTCAGTCGGCAGGTTGTATTCGATGTAACCGTGAAATCGCCCAAACTGTTAAAAGGCGAAACCTGCGAACCGTCCCCGCCGGACGAAGCCGACGAATCAAAATAAAAAACCGCCCCACCGGCCAAACCAACCCACGACAGAACAAAGCATAAAACAAGACGCGCAATCATCCGGACCTCCTCTTTTTTATGAACGGATTATCGCCGCAATCTGAACACTTGTTTTAAAGATTTTCAAGTTCACACTTTGCAGGACATTTTTGGCTTACTAAATGGAAGCGCGTAGTATTTACTTAAGTGATGGCAAACGCCCGCAGGCGGAAAACAGGAGGACAGATTGATGAAAAAATGGATTAGCGCTTTTCTGGTGTTGTTTATTGCCGGCGAATTTCACGCCATCGCCGAAAATACCGCCCCTTCCGCAACGGATACCGATAAAGCCGCTGTCCCGGAAAAAGAAACGATTCCCCCCGCCAAACCCCGGAAAGACGTTAAAAGCAACCTCTTTTACGGCGGCTATATCAACCTCTCCTTCGGCGATTATTCCGTGATCGGGATTGAACCGATGGTTGGCTACAAGCTGACACCGAAACTTTCCACCGGCGTCAAAGTCCGTTACGACTACATCGAAGATCGCCGCTATTCGCAAACCCGCACCACCAGCACATACGGCGGAAGCCTGTTCACCCGGTACGTTGTGGCGCGAACCCTTTACGCCCACATCGAACCCGCTTCTTACAACTACGAACTGTATCATCTCAACGGCAGCTCCGAGCGCGAATGGGTTCCATTCCTGTTCGTCGGCGCTGGGTATATTCAGCCGGTCTCCGACCGCACGTGGCTGAATGTCCAGATCCTGTTCGATGTATTGAACGACAAAAATTCACCCTACGATGAATGGATCCCCTTCTTCAGCATCGGGGTCGGTGTCGGGTTTTAGACCCGGTCGCTTCCACACGTCCTCTGCACAAAAAAGCGCCCGGGAAACCGGACGCTTTTTTTATCGAAGTTTATCGATCAGGCTTAGCCAACGATAACTTTGATCAGGTCGAGAACCTTGTTGGAGTAACCCCACTCGTTGTCGTACCAGGAGACGATTTTAACGAAGGTGCCGTCGAGCTGGATGCCGGCTTCGGCGTCGAACACGGAGGTACAGACTTCGCCGCGGAAATCGGTGGAAACAACAGACTCGTCGGTATAACCGAGGATACCCTTCATTTCGCCTTCAGACGCAGCTTTCATGGCGGCGCAGATGGCTTCATAGGTCGCTTCTTTTTTCAGGACAACCGTCAGGTCAACAACGGAAACGTCGGAAGTCGGAACGCGGAAGGCCATACCGGTCAGCTTGCCGTTGAGTTCCGGAATCACTTTACCAACCGCTTTAGCAGCACCGGTGGAAGACGGGATGATGTTTTCCAGAATACCGCGGCCGCCGCGCCAGTCTTTAGCGGAAGGACCGTCAACGGTTTTCTGCGTTGCTGTGGCTGCGTGTACGGTGGTCATCAGGCCTTTTTCGATGCCGAAGGTGTCGTTCAGAACTTTGGCGATCGGGGCCAGACAGTTGGTGGTGCAGGATGCGTTGGAAACGATATCCTGACCGGCATAGCTGTCGGTGTTAACACCGCATACGAACATCGGGGTAGCGTCTTTGGACGGAGCGGAAAGAACCACTTTCTTTGCGCCGGCTGCAATGTGTTTGCGGGCGGTTTCGTCGGTCAGGAAGAACCCGGTGGATTCAACAACGACTTCAGCGCCGACTTCGTCCCATTTCAGGTTTGCGGGATCGCGCTCGGCAGTGATGCGGATGGATTTTCCGTTCACGATAAGGGCGCCGTCTTTCACTTCAACGGTGCCGCCGAATTTTCCGTGTACGGAGTCATATTTGAGCATGTATGCGAGGTAATCAACGTCGAGCAGGTCGTTGATGCCTACGATCTCAATATCATCACGCTTTGCAGCAGCGCGGAATACCATACGTCCGATACGGCCGAAACCGTTAATACCAACTTTTGTTGCCATGATTTTGCACCTTTCTTTTGAGGTTTGAAACAGCGATTTCTGTTAAAAATGAGCGCAAACACTACCCAACCGCCCCAACCCCGTCAACCCCGATGCCACGCTTTTTCGCTCTTAAAATACCGATAAGATTACAGGGGTTTATTTAGATTTTGTCTCAATTATAATTTGACTTTCTTTTTGTCGCGCTTAAATTGGGCGGCGTTTTATTTCGAGTGCGAAATAATGAATCCTGCCGGGGCGGTCCCGGGGGCTGTTTAAACGATTAGATAGACCGGAATGCGGGTTCTGCGGATGAACCGGATACCGGGTGCGAAGATTCGGGTTTAAGCAGCCTTTCGTAAAAACCGGCCCTTTCCGAAACCGGGCTTTTTTTCCGGTTCGAGCGTTCCAGCCGATTTCACTATCCGCCGCCCTCCCCTCCTTTGCATCCAGCCCGCAATTCCGGTCAGCAAAGGAGAATAAAATGAGACGCAAAACATTCGGAATCCTCGCTGCTGTCGCGGCGGTTTTCACCTTAACGGCCGGTGCGGAAACGACGGAAGAGCGGATTGCCGCGCTGGAAGCCCAAATGAAAAAGGCGAATGCCGAGCTGGCTGATCTGAAAGGCGAGCGGATTGATATGGCCCCTTCCGCGGCGCCGGAAAGTAAACTGACATTCGGCGGATACGGCGAAATTCACGCCAATTTTACGGAGAGCGGCGGCGATCTGCTCGATATTCACCGGCTGGTGCTTTACACCGGGTATGAGTTTGCCGACTGGCTCCGCCTGACTTCGGAGGTTGAACTGGAACACGCCTCGACCGACGAGGAATATCTGCTGGTTGAGCAGCTTTATGCCGATGCGCTGCTTTCCGATCTGCTCAATATCCGGGCCGGACGGATGCTCGCGCCGATGGGGATTGTTAACCGCGATCACGAACCGGTTCTCTTTAACGGTGTGGAACGGCCGAATGTGGATAAATATATCATTCCGTCGACGTGGTCGGTGGACGGGGCGGGCTTTTTCGGCTATCCGGCCGGCTGGCTGAGTTATGAAATTTATGCGGTGGCCGGGCTCGATAATTCCGGCTTCAGCGCCAAAGAGGGGGTTCGCGGCGGACGGATGAAAGGGCGTCCGGGCATTGACGATCCGGCGGTTACCGGGCGGATGGATATTTTTCCGGTTGTAACGGAAAGTCAGAATCTGCGGCTGGGGATTTCCGGGTATTACGGCGGGACCAACAATAAAAATAAAGGCGGTGATTCTTCCAGCGGGGTGAATAATAAATTCGGCCTGTATTCCGCCGATTTTGAATATGACCTGTCCCGCTTCGGCTTCCGCGGAGAAATTGCCCACGGAACCCATTCCGATGCGGATAAACTGGCGGCGGGCGTCGGCGAAGAAATTTTCGGCTGGTATCTCGAAGGCGGGGTCGATGTGCTGCCCGCTTCGTGGAAAAAGGGCAGGCTGACGGAATCCGAACTGATTCCGTTCGTCCGTTATGAGCGCTACGACACGCAGTACAAACTGCCGAACGGCCAGACCGCGACCGGCGAATATGACCGCACCGATGTAACGGTCGGGATCTCCTGGCTGCTGACCCAAAATTTTGTCGTGAAAGCGGACGCCCAGTTTATGCGGAATGAGCGCGATGGATGGGATGCGCCCGATACATATAATTTCGGCATCGGCTGGGTTTTCAAATAGCCGTTCAGTCAAGCCGTCCGGCGGGGCGGCTTTCCACTTGCTTCGCGGGGTTCACTGCCCCTACCATCCACCATTCAGCCAAAGGTTTTTTATTATGCGATT
>QKFE01000191.1 GCA_003252225.1 Kiritimatiellales bacterium
AGGATGGAGGGCGACGCTTCGTCCGAGCCTTTTCCATTAATGCAACGGCTCGGACGAAGCCTCGCCCTCCAAAAAAAAACAGTTTGCGGATACAGGGCCGCCAGATCGCGCGGTTCCGCGGGATCTTCGGCGAGGTGGAAAAGCAGTCCGGGGCCGTTATCGGACGAAATCACAATCAGGGTATTTTCAAACTGCCCGGTCTCTTTCAGCTTTTCGATAATTTTCCCGCCGCACCAATCGAACACCGCCACCGCATCGCCGCGCGGCCCCAGACTGGTTGAACCCTGAAAGCGCGTGCACCACACGCGGAACATGGTTTTCGTTCGGGGCATAATAGAGAAAAAACGGGTTGTCTTTGTTTTTGCCGATAAACTCCAGCGCTTTGCTGAGATAGGTGTCGGCCAGGTCTTCATCTTTAAAGCGCGCGGCCTGTCCGCCGGTCATCCAGCCGAACGTGCAGAACAGCGCCCGGTCGGTTTCGGAGAAAAGCTATTCCGCCCGGTCGGCATAAAGCGCCAGTTCGGCCGCCAAATAATCCGGCGGATCCGTTTACGTGCTGGTTTCGGAAAGCACGCCCACGCGGACCCATTTCTGCCAGCGCAGTTCCTGACCGCGGGCCAGCCGCCCGATACTGCGGACCAGCGCCTGGAATTCGACCCAATCGACCGCGTAAAACACCACCCAGGCAACCGGCGCGAGCCAGAACAGGTTGCGGTGAAACGGACGTTTGGAGTCGGCCAGAATCTGGCAGCTCACCACGATGGAGAGGAATCCGATAACGAAGGCGAGCGGCACGTAATCGCTGGTACAGACGGTATAGACCATGAAAACCGAAAGCAGCAGCACCTCGGCCAGCAGCAGCATTTCGGCATAGAGGGCGGTCGGCAGCAGCAGAAACGAAAGGTAGGGATTATGCCGCACGCTGAAGAAAAGCCGGCGGTATTTAAGGAATGTGAGCAGCCGCCCATATTTCCAGCGCAGCCGCTGGTTGCAGAGCCCGCGCCAATCGGAGGGGCCCTCTGTGTAAATCACCGCATCGGCGGCATAACGGGTTTTGTAGCCGCGCGAAAGGATGCGGGTGGACATCTCAATATCTTCCGTAATGATGGAGTGGTCAAACCCGCCGACCTTCTGCAGCACTTCGCGGCGGTAAGCTGCCGCCGCGCCGCCGATAATGTATACGGCATTGAAAAGCGAATCGGCCCGTTTAAAGAAAAAGCCGTACACATATTCCAGCTGCTGCATCCACTCAATCGGTTTGCTCCGGTTTCCGACAATGACGTTCCCGGCCACGCCGCCCACATCCGGATCATCAAAACAGCGGACCATGTTGATAATCGCATTCCGGTCCATGACGCTGTCGGCGTCAACGGTCATCACGATTTCGCCCCGGGCTTCCAGCAATCCGCTGTTCATGGCGCGGGCCTTCCCGCCATTAGGGAGGCTCAAATAGGTCAACGAGGTTCCCTCGCGTTTCAACCGCTCATTGCCCTCTATAAAACAGGTCACCATTTCATGCGTCCGGTCGGTGGAGCCATCGTTGATTACTACAATCTGTAATCTGGGATAGTCGGTATCGAGCACCGACTGGATGGTTTTGATAATTCCGACTTCTTCATTCCATGCTGGAATCAGAACGGAGACAGACGGCAGTTCGGCCGTTTCGGCAAATTTTTCCATGCGGCGGCGGTAAAGCGGATAAAACGGTGCGCACCCCAGCTGAACGGCATATTTGGCCAGCAACGGCAGCATCAGCACCAGCATGACCTTGCGCACCACTTCAAACCCGGCAATGTAGTGGTATTCCCGGGTTGCCGCCATCCAATAGACAGCGCCCGTGATCATGTACAGAGAACCTACGACGAGAAAGCGCCCGGGCACTTTCTTCCGAAACGTATATTTCATCTTTATACCTTCTCCAAAAAAGCCGGGAAACGGGTTAACACCCATTTCAGGGCACGGCGGGCGCTTATAGGGATTTCGCTCCGGCGACGCAACTCATTTCGTGAAAATGATTAATGCACAACATGGGTTTCGACCAACCAACCGGCTGAATCCCTACTTATCCAAAGTGGACTACACGTACACGCTGCCGAAAATAGAATGCGCTGGTGCATCATAATAATTATCCTGAAAACGGAAATGACTCACCACGAATCGGCACGAATTGACACTAATCATCAATAATAGAGGGTTTTTCTCAGTCACAGCCTTTGGTTTCGGCAGTCACTCTGCCGATGAGTTCCTCGTTTTTTGTAAAACGTTCTTCATTAGTGATTATTCGTGTCGATTAGTGGTTCCATTCACGAATTTAGGATTATAGCTCGCACATCGGAACGCATCCAAACGAACCAAGCGCGTACGGCGAAGAGCAGATTCGGTTGAGCGCGCTTGGAGGCCAGGAGCGCTGGAAGTTCAACCGGAATGTTTTCTTCGACGACACCAAAGAACTCACGGCATCGGTCAAAGGCTTCGGGGACAGATTCTAAAACCCGAGGTCTTTTTTACTGACGGTCTTTTTGCCGCCCGTTTTTCCGGTTGCAACGTTTTCAATGATGCTGCGCAGTTCCTTCACTTTTTCAGGATAAAGCGCGGCGAGATTGTGTTGTTCTTCCGGGTCTTCGGCGAGGTGGAAAAGCAGTCCGGGTTCGGCAACTTCCGTCTTGCGGAACTGGCCGATACCGAGACGTTCGGTGATCACGCCCGGCGGTATATATTTCCAGTTGCCTTTGCGCACGGCGATTTCCGAGAGCGCCTGCTGAATGATGTATTCGCGCCCCTGCGACGATTCACCGATGAGCGCCGGAAGAAGGTTTTCACCATCCTGCCCGGCGTTGGCCGGAACCGGCTTGCCGATGATGGCGGCAATCGTGGCATACAGATCCACCTGACTGATCAGCGCTTCCGAAATGCCGGGCTTTGTTTTGGCCGGCCACGAAACGATGAAAGGCACACGTGTTCCGCCTTCAAGCTGGCTGTATTTTCCGCCGCGCCACGGACCGGACGCATCGTGGCTGCCCTGCTTTTCAATGGCGCCTTCCCAATAGCCGTCAAACAACACGGGGCCGTTATCGGACGAAATCACAATCAGGGTATTTTCAAACTGGCCGGTCTCTTTCAGCTTTTCGACAATTTTCCCGACGCACCAGTCGAACACCGCCACCGCATCGCCGCGCGGCCCCAGACTGGTTGAACCCTGAAAGCGCGGATGCACCACACGCGGAACATGGTTTTCGTTCGGTGCATAATAGAGGAAAAACGGGTTGTCTTTGTTTTTGCCGATAAACTCCAGCGCTTTGCTGAGATAGGTGTCGGCCATGTCTTCATCTTTAAAGCGCGCGGCCTGTCCGCCGGTCATCCAGCCGATACGGCTGAATCCGTTGACGATGGTTCCGGAGTGCTGTTCGTCGGCCTGAACCCGCAGCAGGTGCGGGTGCGAAATACCGGTGGGTTCATTTCCGATCTGTTCTTTGTAACTCACCTTAACCGGGTCGTTCGGATCGAGCCCGACAATGCGGCCGTTTTCAATATAGACCGAAGGGACGCGGTCAGCGGTGGCCGCCATATTAAAGGAATAAGTGAAACCGACCTCTTTCGGACCGGGTTTGATTTCGCTGTTCCAGTCGAGCGGTTCCGTGGCCAGCCCCAGCCCCAAATGCCATTTACCGCTCAGCGCGGTGGCATATCCGTTGTCGCGCAGAAAAGCGGCAATAGTCGGCCGCGCGGGGTCGATAATCAGCGGCGCGTTGCCGGGCAGGATCTGGGCGGACTTGTTGCGGAAAGCATATTCGCCGGTCAGCAGCGAATAACGCGAAGGCGTACAGGTTGCGGCGGTGCAGTAGCCCGAAAGGAAACGGACGCCGCTTTCAGCCAACCGGTCGATGTTTGCCGTATCCACGCCGGTGCCGCCGTAGCAGCTGAAATCGCCGTACCCGATATCATCGCCGTAAATAAAAATGATGTTGGGCTTTTCGGCCCAAACCGAAACCGCGCTCAACGCCGCAATGAACAGTGAAATGCTTTTCTTCATCCTAGAATCCCTTGTTGTTTTCAACTTTCAACGTTTCCTTTGTGGCCTCGTCCGCCAGCACAAATTTACGGTGACCGCCTTCGTAGGTGTTACCCGAAATTTCGACATTCCGGCAATGCCGAAAGTCAAACAGATGGGCATCCGTCCACTGCGTCTCGAATGATTTCGTCTGTTTTATCGTATTATTTCTGAAGATCAACCTGTCCACCTGGTCAGCCCAAACGATCCGGTTATCGAAGGTTTCGATCAGGTTGTTTTCAAAAACGATGTTGCGGTCATAAAGAATGGTGTCATCAAACGTTTTACCTAATCGCGGCGTCACCAGCAGCACCGCGTGCTCCATTCCGCTTGAGGCGCAGTCGCGGAACCGATTGTTGCGGATCGTGACGTTTTCAACATTTCCCGATTCGAACCAGTAATAAGTTTCGCCGCGAAAAAACACCGCCGACATGTGCGATGAAAAATCGTTGTTTTCAATCAGGATCGGCAGCGGCGTTTTTAAAACGATATTACGCGCACGGTGTTTTTCAAAATTACAGCCGCGCATCGTGAAGGTTGGATTCCAGGTTTTATTTTCGAGAACGTCGCCCGTTTTCAACCCAACCGGCAGCGGCGTTTTAAACTTCAGCTCGATGAACCGGTCGTTGATCACGTTGACGGATGCAACTTCATTAACGGTTCCCCGCCGCGGATCGGGTTGATGAGTGAACCCCTCCCCGGACTGAAGTCCGGGACTTCAGGGCCGCTTGCGTTCCCTACTCCTCCCTGCAAGCAGGTCGTCGAGTTGGTGCCATTCATCCCCAGCCTTGAAAGGCAGGGGTTTTCTGGCACGGTGTTATAAAAATACGACGAACGAACACCGAGGATTCCGCAAAAAGCATACGAAATTTCATCTTTGCTCTACCGCCCCCCCAGCGCAGTTCTCAAATCAGCCCCTTTTTAAGACGGAAAATGTAGCGGCGGCTCTCAGAGCCGCCTGTGCTTTCGCAGAAGCGCCGCTGCAATTCACCCGCTGATTCGTCCGGGGAGAGGGGGGCGCGGGGGGAGAACCAAAAACGTGACGGAGTTTCCGGCTCCGTTGTGTTCCCCACGGAGCAGGAAGCTCCGCTACGCTATTGCGCCGCCCATTCCGTTCCATTGATGAGCAGCGTTTTAAACTGCCCCTGTTTCATAAACCAGTCGTCGTGACCCAGCAGCAGGGTAAAACAGTGCCCTTTTCCGAATTGCCCGGTAAAAGCGGTCGGTTTCCAATGGCCGGTGGTTTTAGAAAAAGACTCCGCAATCACCGTTGCGTTGGAGTGCACAAAAGGTTTGAACCACAGCTCATCGCTCGTTTTAAAATTTTTCACTCCGCTGACAATCGGATGCCCCGGTTTTGAAATCCGCACTTCAAATTCGTGCGCCGCAACGTGCCCAGTCTCCCCTTTCCATGTGGCGAGGCAAATAGCGTGGTAATCATCCCAATCATAAAAAGAGGACGAACCGGCATGAACCACCACGTGCCCGCCGCCGTTACGGACAAAATCAACATAGGCCTTTTTCAAATCGTCCGACCACGGGGCCGGTTTGTTTTTCCCAAACGCATTCCAGTTGCTCAGCAGCACATCGTAACCGGAAAGAAATTCCAGCGTCAGCTGTTCCGGATCCGTCACCACATCGACTTTAAATTTACCGGACTCTTCGAGCATCTGTTCGATAACCGGCGTTGTTTTCTGCCAGCCATGATTATTGGATCCGGTCAGGATGATAACTTTTTTTTGCTTACTCTGTTTCGCGGAAACGGAGGCGGATTGTTCACTAATCGCCACGGAAGCTATTGCTGCCAAGAGGATGGATAGATAAATTAGTTTCATTTTGCAAACCACGGAATACACCTAATACACGGAAGGCTAAAATCGGCACATTCGGTGTATTCCGTGATCCCCTTTCCCGTTAGATTAATTGATCAAACGGTGCGCGCATCGGGCGGTGCATCATTTTAACCGCCGCTTCGCTGCCGACGACCGTCTCTTTTTTCGCATCCCATTTCAGGGTTTCGCCGGTACGGATTCCGATGTCGCCCATGTGGCAGATGATATCGGACTTGATTGCGGATTCCATATTGGCAATGGGCTGTTTACGGGAAAGCACACTGTTTACAAAGTCAGTCAGATGCCCGCCGGTACTGGGTTTCAAGCGGATAGGCCCCGGATCCTTTGCTTTACGCCGAAGTTCTTCCGAGGAACACAACATGCCTTCACGGGAAACGGCTACCCAACCTTTATCGCCGACAAACTGCGTGCAGTTTCCGAACTTTTCGAGCTGCTCCATATTCGGTGCATGTTTTTTGCTCCGTGCAGTTCCCGTATCGGTGAACCAAACTTTAATTCCGTTCGCATACGTGGCCTCCATATCCCAGTGCTGAACGGTATTGAAGAGCTGATCGGGTGTCGGAATTTTTCCGGTCGTTTTATATTCAACTGGAATACCGAGCTTCAATTCGTCCGCCCACCACTGCAATTGATCCACCGGGTGCGCGCCCCAGCCGGCGATGAAACCGATGGCATAATCATAGTTATACCAAGCACCGGAACTATTGAAGCAACGCTCTTTCGAAAACGGGGCTTCCGGCGCGGGGCCGAGCCACATATTCAGATCAAAACCATCCGGAACGGGTTCGATGGTTTCCGTTCCGCCGCTACCGCCCTGCGGCGCCCAGACGAACACCTCTTTGACTTCGCCGATGTGACCATTCAAAACAAGGTCGATGCCCATACGCAGATGCTGCTGGGAACGCTGCTGCGTGCCGTATTGGAAAACCCGGTTATATTCCGTGACGATCTGCCGCGCCGCAAGATCCTGTTCAATACTCAATCCCAGCGGCTTTTCGCAGTAAACATCTTTCCCGGCTTTCGCCGCCGCGATGGAAATCGGCACATGCCAATAGTCGCCGGTCACCACATGCACCGCATCGATATCGTCGCGGGCAATCATTTGCCGGAAATCGTTATAGTGGTCTTTTGCGCCCCATTCCTGTGCGCGCTTTACCCGGCGTTCAGTATTGGGGTCGCAGGTGGCTACAACTTCGGATTTGTCGCAGTTAACATATTCACAGCAGGCGCTCGAACGACCGCCGCAGCCGATAACACCGACAGCCACCCGTTTACTCGGCGCATTTTCGCCGAAAACGGAAGAGGGAACGATAGAGGGGAATCCTGCGGCCGCGCTGAGCAAGGCAGAGGTTTTAAGGAAATTCTGTCGTGATGTTTTCATAAACTGTCCTTCTTTCTGTCGTGATATTATGCGCCCCATTCGCGGAGGCGTTCGACCGAAATTTTAACGTTATCTTCACCTGCGATTTCGAGCGTGGTTGAGCCATCGAAACCGATGCTTTTCAATCCGTTGACGATTTCGGGGATATCGATCACGCCGTCACCCAACGGAACAACCGCCATTCCGCAACCGAACATGTTTCCGCGTTTTTCAATCCACTCTTCGGGCATATCTTTCCAGTGAACGTGGTGAATCCGGCTGCCGAGACGTTTGATATAGTCAATCGGCTCCGCGCCGCCGAGCCAGCTGTTACCAGTATCGAGACAAATGCCGACGGTTTCTTCGTGCCCGAGTTTATTCAGCAACTGCTCCATCGTATCGACGTTATCGGTCACTTTCCCGTGCGTTTCAATCAGCAGTTTAACGCCCAGTTCTTCCGCCCATTGAATCGGGGTGTAGAGCCGTTCAGTAATCGCAAAAATCTGTTCGTCGATGGAAAGATTATGCCCGAATTCCGTTTTCGGGTCGCCGTCGGTGGTGATGACGTGGCCGATGCCGCATTCGGCAGCAAGACGGATAGCCTTGATGATTTGGTTCGTGGAATAAATGTCCGGAGAAATCGGATCGAGCAAATTGGCGTGCGCACAAAATGCGGTCAGTTCAATACCGGCATCAGCCGCCATTTTTTTGATTTTCGCGGGATGACTGTCAAGACTGACGGTTTCGGCGAAACCGTATTCCGCGCCCAGACTGCCGCCGTCGTGGTTGTCGGTGACGTCGGCATAATCAATGCCCATTCGCTTAATTGTCTTCAACTGCTCCGCTACCGGCAGGAACGGCTGAACTAATGCAAAACATCCAATCTTCACTTTAACCTCCATTTCTGATGATGACCGTAAATTAGCATTCCGATCCATCCCCGTCGTTCCGATCCGGACAGTGAAGGATTTTGAACATTTTTTTGCAAAACAAAGCTTTCATTGACACAGACACATGTCGTATAAATAATGACAAATGACAGGAGAGAGCAATGAACGAGCCCTTCAGATATCCAACCGCAGAAGAAGAACCGGTCGTTCTGATGGTCGAAGAACCGGCCGTCCTGTTCGGAACCGTTGAACACCGGGGGGAAGTTATAAACCGCATCAAAGCCGGGCTGCCCGCCGCCAGCTTTGAAAAACTGCGCGAAGAATTCGGCGTCTCCGCCGCGGAACTGGCGCATACGCTGAATATCAACATGCGCACCCTTGCCCGCAGGAAACAGAGCGGCAAACTGGATGTGGATGAGTCCGAACGGGTATATCGGCTGGCCCGCCTGTTTCAGATTGCACTGAATTTGTTTGAAGATGCCGAGCTGGTCCGGCGCTGGTTTGCATCCCCGAAGGAAATTTTCGACGGGCTGACCCCGCTGAATTATGCGGACACTGAACCGGGTGCTCAGGAAGTGGAAAAGCAGCTGCGGCGGCTGGAACACGGCGTTTTCTATTAAGGAAATCCGGTTATGCGCGCATGGCGGATTGTCCATAAAAAATATCTGACGTCGGCTTTTTCGGGGGAAGGCGCCCGAATGGCCGGGGGGCGCTGGAATTCGGAAGGGTTCCCGATGGTTTACACGGCGGAGTCACTCTCGCTGGCGATGCTTGAAATGATTGTCCACCTCGAATCCAGAGAAGCCCTTTACCTGTACAAAGCGATTCCGGTTTCGATTCCCGACGGTCTGCTGACCGAATTGGACATCGCCACCCTGCCGGACGACTGGAACGGCCCGCTCCCCCACCCGGTCACCCAGCGAACCGGCAACCGCTGGGTAAAAGATCTCAGCTCCGTCGCACTATCCGTCCCGAGTGCAGTGATTCCCATCGAATTCAATATTCTGCTCAACCCGCTACACCCCGATTTCGCAAAACTCGAAATCGGCGAAGCGATCGATCTGCCGGTTGATGCGCGAATATTCGACAAACTGAGCTGACCCTGCGATATAAGCAGACGGGGCAACCATTCCGGCGGTTTTGGTGCGGGTTTTGGATTCATATATCCGGCCGAGTAGGATAGAAGGGGTTAAAACGAACTGGATTTCGAATAAGGAGATAGAGATGCAGGCAGTAAAGGAAAGCGCCCGGCAGGTGGTCGACAGCATGCCCGATCAATGCACATGGGACGATTTGCTGTACGAGTTGTATGTGCGGCAAAAAATCGATCAGGGACTGGATGATCTGGAAAATGGACGGATGATCCCGCATGAAGAGGTGCGGCGTATGATGCTGACTCCATGAGAATTATCTGGTCAAAAAACGCGCTGAACGATTTGAGGGAAATAAAGGCATGGATATCGCGCGATTCCGTTTGCTATGCCCTGCGCGTAGTGGAGGGGATTATCGATCTCGTCGAATCGTTGAGTGAAATGCCCGCCCGGGGACACCGCGTGCCGGAAGCGGGCGATGATTCCATCCGCGAGGTACATTCCGGGCCATATTGGATAATATACAAGGCTTCCTCCCAGTCGGTTGGCATTCTTACAATTGTGCATATGGCAAGAGATCTGATCGCGTTGCCGGATGATGAAGAGGCGTGAGCAATGCGTTTTACACGGATATTCGACAAACTATTGCTCGGGCAATTAAATATTGTGAATTCATGGTGCTTAATGAATGGCCACGAAAAGCACGAAAATTCACAAAAACAGCACCGTCTGTTTTGTGGCTTCTTGTGTTTTTTGTGGTTAAAGAAATCCCGATATTTATCCGCCGTATCTATAGTTTTGCACAACGTTCAGGGTGACTTTCGGTGCGCATAAACTATCGACCGAATCAACAGGCGTTTTCACCGTAAAGTCCAACCTCTGGTTATGCGAATTTTAGTCATAGTAAAAGGGGATCTTGGATTGTTGTATTTCAACCTGTTTATCTAAGTACGAAATGCTGAAGAAATGACCCAAATCTAAATCTAAAGATGATGACCATTGAGAATCGTTGATCACTATTTCTATCTCAATTGATTTGGATGATTTCTTTATCGTAATTCCATCGGCGTAACCTGCCGATGGTTCTGAAGTTAATTTCTCTTCAAAAATCAGTTTTCCATCTACATAGAGTTTGGCTGTGTCATTTTTAAACCCAGATGCAAAATCAAACATCAAATCATCCTCTGCGTATTCAAATAATTTTGTGTATTCAAATTCGGCTTGCTGAGGGATGACACGTTGTTTGCTTGATGTGCATCCGATCAGGCAGAGGGCTAAAATTGGTAATATATTTTTTAACAGCATAACGTTAAGGCTGACCTGCCGTGCGCATAAACTTTGACCGAATCAGCGGGCGTTTTCACGGTAAGGTCAAGCCTCTGGTTCGGCTTTTTTCTTGAGCACTATTATTAATGATACTATCCCAATTCCTGAAACAATTAGTAATTCCGGACGCCTTCGGTGAAAGGGTATGAATTCATGATTGTTTTCGAAATCACATCTCATTGTTTCATAATCAAAACTGCCACCTTGATCTAAACAGTGGTCTGCTTTTTCGAGATCACTCAGATACGTCAAAACTGTAAAGGATAT
>QKFE01000122.1 GCA_003252225.1 Kiritimatiellales bacterium
TGGCTTTTAAGAACCGTAGCCATCGTTACATCGGTCTTCTGCCAGCCCTCTTTCGCGCCAGGCAGGCCGACCTTGGTCATGCCGGTACGCACGGGAACACAACCGCCGATCAGTGCGGCGCGACCGGCAGTGCAGGACTGCTGGGCATAGTAGTCGGTGAAGGCGAGACCCTCTGCCGCAATGCGGTCAATATTGGGAGTCTTGTAGCCCATCATACCGCGGTTGTTATGGCTGATGTTCCATGTGCCGATGTCGTCGCCCCAGATCATCAGGATGTTGGGTTTATCGGTCTGTGCCCCGCAGATCAGCGGAAGCATGGCGGCCGCAAGGCCGAGTGATGCGAGTTGTTTTTTCATGCATTTCTCCTTGTTAAACATTATTGAACGAGATCGAAGCGGTCGGCGTTCATCACCTTGTTCCAGGCGGCAGCAAAACGCCTCCCTCCATTCATATTACTTCATCTTCCCAATCGCGGCGGAATCCAACTGCCGTCAAAGACCCTTTCGGCGTGCTGAAACCCTCCTGAAAAATGGTGCAAACGGGACGGTTCGCGGACACAGCGCACCCTGAATAATGATCACGGGTATTTCTCCTCGCCAATTTATGGGCAGATCATAAGAGTGACGCCATAGTGGGTCAATCTGTTTTTTTAAAGAAAGTAAGCTTTAGAAAATTGCTCATAATAGAATTAGATGCAAAAAGATTGCGGCTCTGTTTTCAAAGGAGCAAACATGTTCTATTCGATGGTCGCAGCAAAAAAATACAGTGGGGTTATCTGTTCACCTGGCAGCACAGCTTTGCCGGCGACAGCGATGTGAATTATGTCAACACCGGGGCGTTCCAGTATTTTGTATTTTACCAGCTCGGCAAAGGGCACTACCTGCGTTCCGCCCCCGTCTGCGCATTCGACCTGCGAACCGAAGCCTATACCATTCCCGTCGGCCTCGGTTACGGCAAGGTGATGAAAAAGGGGAACACGGTTTACAACGCTTTCATCGAACCGCAGGTTTCGCTTATCGACGAAGGCCCGAACCCCTGACCCGAATGGCAGATCTTTTTCGGGCTCAATTTACAGTTTGTCGGGAAGTAGATTTAGCGCCAAAGGTTTTCCGCTTCATTGACGATGGACTGCAGCCAGTTTCGTCCGGCGGTTTTGACCTCTTCCGGCAGCGACTGGATGGTTTCAATATAGCTGCCGGAAGGGCTGATTGCGAAATCGCCCGGTGTGCCGGTCAGTTCGAAAATCCGGGTTTTAATATCCGGCCATTCCGCGATAAAGCGTTTTTGGGTTCCGATTTCGTCCGGCTTTCCCCCGCTGTTTTCGAGCTGCCGGGCCGAATATTCAAATTTATCCGCCAGTTCGCCGAGCCGTTTGATGCGCTCGTTTAAAATCAGTTCAAGGTTTTCCAGTCCGCCGTCAAATACAGCGCGGTCGAACGCATCACGGACAAATTTTGCGCGGACATTTTTATACCATTCGCGCAGGGCGATGAGGTTTCCGATATAAGCGAGGTTGTTTTTAATGATGCGATCGGCGCGGCGGTAAACACCCAATTCGTAATCACGGGTTCCGGAGGACAAAACGGCCGGAATATGCAGCCTGTTTTCCTCGGGCACATCTTCGCGACAGACGCCGCCGGCGGCAATTACAGTTCCGAACGCAATCCGCGCCGGCCCGGCCAGTCCGCCCTGCCCGCCGAGAAATATCGGGTTCCGATCGAGAAATACGCCGTTCGGAACATCGCCGATTAAAGAGGCGGTTGCTTTATCCTGATGCGGGGTGAAATTGAAGTGAACATAGGAGGAACCGATTTCGGAATGGTTTTTCCGGCTGGTTCCGCCGGCCATTAACGCGTCGCAGAAATTAATCAAACTGCCCGCCGTCACAAAGGGCAAAAACACCGTCTGTTTCAATCCAACCGTGTGCGCGCCGTTCGCCTCTTCCTCCAAAATGGTTCCGGCGCGGACGTGCGCGCCGCTGCCCATATTGGCCCCGTCGAAAAATACGGCGGAATTAAAATAACCGCCTTTCAGTTCGACGTTCCGGCCCAGTCGGCAGTTTTCCAAAACAACCGGCGATTCGGCCCCCAGAACGCAACCGGGCCCGATTGATGTTGCGGAACCGGAAAGCCGACAGCCCGGATAAATCACGGCATCATCGGCGATTTTTTCGGGCGGTATTTCGGCGGCGATTTCAACCTTATTTCCGCGCAGGGCGGCTATCTGTTCGGCGGTCATTTCAGCAGCACCCCGATGGCAATTCCGATGGAGGTGTAACCGAGCATGGCGATGGCAATGGGGACATCGCGGATCACCATTTTACCCAGCGAAATGTGCATGTAGCCTTTTGTGAAAATGAACGAAAGGATACAGACCGCCAAAAGCGCCAATGCCCAAATCAGACCTTTTTTCACAAGCTACCTCCAATAAATCCCACTCCACTTGCCCGAGAGCCAACAACGTAGACGCGACGCCCTCGTCGCGTTCCCCCTACACTGTTCCCTGCCCACCGAAACGCGACGAGGGCGTCGCGTCTACGTTCTCCAATTTTATTCATCCTCGTCGCAGGCGGTGTAAAGCCAGCTGAGCAGCGATTCAAAGCGGGGATCGGCATGCAGGCTGTTCAGGTCGGAATCGGTTTTCATCCAGTCATAATCGCAGTAGCCCAATTCAACCGCTTTGGTGAGCGCTTCGAATGCGTCATCGGGGTTGTTGGTGAGCGCATACGAACAGCCGAGGTTGTACCACACCAGCTCATCCGCCGGAAGCAGATGGCTGAGCTTCCGGTCGATTTCAAGTCCTTTTTGGAACTGGCCGGTTTTCGTGTACAGCTCGGCGAGGGCCTGTAGGATTTCGAGATCTTCGGGCAGCCGACTGGCGACCTTTTCCAAAAAACTAAGCTCAACCGCATCCGTTTCACTGCGGTTTATTTCCCGGGGTTTTGCCATATATTTTAATCCTAACTGTTCATGGAGCGCAGGGTCGGGCCGGTGTAAATCTGGCGCGGACGCCCGATGCGGCCATCCGGATCTTCCCGCATTTCCAGCCACTGCGCAATCCAGCCGGGGATGCGGCCGATGGCGAACATCACGGTAAACATATTGGTCGGGATGCCCATCGCGCGGTACGTCAGGCCGGTATAAAAATCGATATTCGGGTAAAGGCAGCGCTCCGCGAAATAGTCATCGGCCAGAACGGCGTCTTCGAGTTCCATGGCCAGATCCAGCAGCGGATCACTTACTCCGAGTTTGGCGAGAACGTCTTTGCACATCTGTTTAGCCACTTTGGCGCGCGGGTCGTACGATTTATATACGCGGTGACCGACGCCCATCAGGCGGAACGGATCCTCTTTATCTTTCGCCCGTTCAATGACGCGTTTTACATTGCCTTTATCTTCGGCGATAATCCGTTCGAGCATCTCAATTACATGCTGGTTGGCGCCACCGTGCAGCGGGCCCCAAAGCGCGCAGATACCGGCGGAAATAGAGGCATAAAGATTGGCGCCGGCGCTGCCGACCATTTTCACCACGGAAGCCGAGCAGTTCTGTTCGTGGTCGGCATGCAGAATCAGCAGTTTATTCAGCGCCTTCGCCACCACCGGATCGGGCGCATAATCGTTCACCGGATTCCAGAACATCATATTCAGGAAGTTTTCGCAGTATTTGAGTGAACGTTTCGGGTAAACGATCGGGTGGCCGATCGACTTTTTATAGGAAAACGCCGCCGCCGTGCGCAGTTTGGAAAGCAGGCGGGAAACTTTGTAGTCGATATTTTCCTGAATTGTCGCATCTTCCAGTTCCGGATAGAAGGTTGACAGGGAAACCGCCATCGCCGAAAGCGTGGCCATCGGGTGCGCGTGATCCGGATAGGCATCGAAAAAGTGGCGCATATCTTCGTGCAGCAGCGAATGCGAATTCAGGTGGCGGGAAAACTCCCCGTGCTGCGTTTCATTCGGCAGTGCGCCGTGAACCAGCAGGTAAGCCACGTCGATAAATTCGCAGTTTTCGGCCAGCTCGTTAATGTCATAACCGCGGTAGCGCAGAATGCCTTTTTCCCCGTCAATATACGTGATGTCGCTCTGACAGCAGCCGGTATTCACAAAGCCCGGGTCATACGTGATCATCCCGGTCTCTTTGCGCAGCGCACGGATATCCACGGCCCTTTCGCGCTCCGAACCTTCAAAGACCGGTAATTCAATCGATTTCCCGTCAAACGTTAATGTTGCGTTTCCTAAATCCTTAATTCCGGACATGTCAAAATCTCCTGTATTGGGCTCTGTTTCTTTCCTGTTGCTGCGGTGGAAAATACGGTTTGCCGGCGCGCATTCAAGATTAAAAGCCGCAAGCAGTAAAAAGCAGAACCCGAAACCACGACCCGAAGCACTTACTTTTTAGATATTTAGTGTTGCGCGACCCACCCCATTTATGTTTTATCCACGGGTCTTTCAACAAAAGGAACAAAGTATTTATGGCTAAGAAAAGCAAAATCGTTAAGAACCAGAAGCGCATCGCCTGTGCAAAGAAGTACTTCGAAAAGCGCATGGAACTCAAAAAAATCATCAGCAACCCGGAAACAGAACCTGCTGACCGTATGGCTGCCGTTCGCAAGCTTCGCTCGCTCCCGCTCGACGCCAACCCCAACCGCATTATGAACCGCTGCTCGGTAACCGGCCGTCCGCACGCCGTCTACCGCAAATTCGGCCTCTCCCGTATCACCCTGCGCGAAATGGCCTCTCAGGGAAAAATCCCCGGAATGACCAAAGCCAGCTGGTAAACAGATCCATTTCTGTTGAAAGATTAACACCCCGCAAACTGCGGGGTGTTTTTTTGCATTTAAGTAAGCGTATTGCCAGGGTTTCGGAGTAACCCCGATATTACACCTGCGAAGGCGGAACATCCGGTTTTTTATCCGTACTCTGCTCATTCAGTTTGCCGAGGAATTCCGGGAGATCGAGGCCGACCTGTTTCGCGAGGTCGTGCATCGGCGGCAATGCGCCCATCAAACGGCCGCCCAACCCGCTCAGACCGCCCTCTTTTCCGCCGCCGTCCCAAACCATGATTTTCTCGATCGGCAGATCTTTAATCGCCTGCGCCTGCACACCGGCAATCGCTTCGAGTTTTTCGATAAGCAGCAGCGATGCGACTTCGTTAATCGAATTGCATGCCGCAACAAGGGCTTCATACCCCTTAGCCTTACCGTCAAGAATGGCTTTCACACCCTGACCTTCAGCGGTCATTTTCGCAAGCGTTCCCTCTGCTTCACCTTCTGCAACTGCAATCGTGCTCTGTTTCTGACCTTGGGCGGAAATTATCATCTGCTCTTTCTCCCCTTCGGCAGAAATAATTTGCTGCTCTTTGCTGGCCTGTGCCTGAATAATCGTTCTGGCTTTGGCCGCTTCCGCCGCAATAATAGTCTGCTTTTTGTCAGCTTCTGCAGCCACAATAATGGTCGCGTTCAGGCGGGCGGTTTCGCGTTCAGCACGAGCTTCCTCTGCCTTTTTCTCTGCCATTTCCTGTGCAACTCGAATGGCCCCGTCTGCGTCTTTCGCTGCTGATTCCCGGCGATTTCGCGCTTCCTGCTCCGCAACGGACTGATTGGCTTCATATTCCGCCTTTTTCGCGCGCGCTTCGGTTTCGCCCTGTGTTGCTTCGGCGTCGAGTGCGGCGGAGCGGGAACGCCGGTTACGGTCGGCGGTGGCTTCCCCGATTTCCGCTTCAGCCACGGCGGCGGCCACGGCAATACGCTGTTCGCGCTGGCGTTCCGCGACCCCGATCTGCCCGAGTTTTTCCTGTTCCGCTACATCGACATTCGCCTGATTGATTGCTTCGGCGGCCGCACGGCGGCCGAGCGCGACGATGTAACCGGATTCGTCTTCGATGTCGCGGATGTTCACGTTAATCAAAGAGAGACCGATTTTTTCGAGCTCGCCGGAAACCGCGTCATTCACTTTCGCCAGAAAGGCCTGCCGATCGCGGTTGATCTCTTCAATCAGCATGGTGGCGATAACCGCGCGCATCTGACCGAGAATAATATCCTGCGCCTGATCCTCAATTTCCTTTCGACTCAATCCGAGCAGACGAATCGCCGCATTCTGCATGATGCCTTTGGTATTGGAAATCGCCGCCGTCACCGTGGTCGGAACCGTTACGCGGATGTTTTCCTGCGACAGCGCGTTTTTCAAATCAATCGGCACCACGAAGGGTTCGAGATCGAGATAGGCATAATCCTGAATCAGCGGCCAGACAAAGGCCGCGCCGCCGTGGATACATTTGGCCGCGCCGCTTTTTGTTTTACCGTAAATAACCAGAATTTTATTTGACGGGCACCGGCGATAGCGGCTCATGAACGCCATAAATATGGCAATCAGACCGACAGCCCCGATAATACCCAAAACAATTTTTATCATTCCTCCGTCCATTTTTTTCTCCTGTTTGACTTAAATTTTTTCAACCCCGACCAAAGTCTGCGTGTACACCTTGACCACCCTCACTTCGGTTCCGGACGGAAGCGCTTCCCCGCTTTCGCTTTTCGCTCGTACGTGTTCATACGCGCCGCTGATCAGGGTTTTAATTTCGCCGAATCCGTCAGCCGGAATATCGAGATAAACCGTGGCCTGATTCCCGTTGCAGGTCATCACATCTTTGGTTCCTGTTTCGGCCAGCTTCATCATCGCCCAGAAAACCAGCGCAACGGCAAACATACCCCCCAGCCCCCAGATCAGGCTGATGCCGATCGCTTTTGCGGGAGCCATTCCGGTTGAAAGATAGAGCGCGCTGCCCCACGAAAACATCGTGAAAAAGGTAATCACCGAACGCAGGCTTAGGATTTTAAAGGCCTGCGAGGATTCGATGAGATCGTGGTGGTCAATATTATCCGGCGCATCAAACCCGCCGAGATCCGCATCCCCGCCGTCGCCGCCGAAATCAGCATCATCCCCGGCCATGCCGATAAATGCGGCGATCACCTGCCATAAAAAGAAGACGCTGAAAAAACAGGCCAGCCCGAAAAAAAACTGGGTTAATCCGCTCAGATTGCTCCACCACTCATTCATGATTTCCCTCCAGCCGGGCATAAGTCCCTTTTTCGCAACAGGTCACAAAACTTTCGGCCGATGATTTCAACTGCTCCCATTCCATCCGTATTTTATCGGCCTCCTTCAGGTCGATCACCCCGTCGTTTTCGATGCTTTCCGTAAGCACATCCAGCAGCTCCGAAAACTCGCGGACAATCCGGCGGGTCATATGCAGCAGCGGAACGGCTTCACACTCATCTATCGGCGAATTGGCCACAAAATATCCGTCCGCTTTCTGACAAAGCCACTCAACCGGCCCCGTATCGCCGGTCAGCTCGACCATTTTCGCCAGCCGGTCGAGCGGATTATCCGCACCGCTCGCATCCTCTGTTCCGGATGGCTGGCACCACTTATAAATCAGCGAGGTGGAAAGGCCGAGGTCAGCGGCCACTGATTTAACGCCGAGATCACTGACCGATTTTTTGAGTACTTCATATGAGTTCATTCTGATTCCCCTTTAAACTGAAAACACCCTATCCGCGCAACCGCCCTTTGTGCCATTATAACTCCCTTGCTTTTCTATAATGGCCAACGAAGATCACGGTCTGCACGATGAAATGTGGACATCATAAAAAGAGATGTTTAGTCTGTCCATCTGCAATCAAATAATAACCGAAGGGAATAAACATGAACTGTCCTAAGTGTGATTACGATTTAAAAACCACCAGCTACAAAGATGTGGAATACGAACAGTGCAAAAACTGCGGAGGGCTCTGGTTTGATGCCCTCGAAGCAGAAGAGCTGGTTGAGGTGAAAAACGCCGCCGACATTGATACGGGCGATCCGAAGGAAGGCGCAAAGATGAACCAGAAATGGGAGATTCATTGCCCCAAATGCACAAATATCCGAATGATGCCTGTGCACGATATTCAACAGCCCCATATTCAGCTTGAAACCTGTCCACAATGCCACGGTACGTTTTTCGATGCCGGTGAATTCAAGGATTTCTGCGAAGAAACCTTTATGGATCGTATCAAAGACTGGTTTGCAAAGAAGTAGCCATACTTACTGAAATACCGATAATGCGGCAGTCATCTCTGACGACTTTTCCGTGCTATGAAGAGTCGCAAATCCGCGCCCCGCAAGCTTGACCTGCGGGGGGTTCCTGCGTAATGTCACCGCCTTTTATCCCGACGTGGGTCAAATACAGGAGTTAAACGATTTATGAATGTTTCAGTGAAGGATGAGAGCAGCTGCCGGAAGGTGATGACAATTGAAGTTCCGACGGAAAAAATCAATGAACAGCGGAATGAAACCATTAAAATGTACACCCAGTACGCCAGTATTCCGGGATTCCGCAAAGGCAAAGCTCCCGCACACATTATTGCGAAAAAATACGCCAAGGAAATCAGCAAAGACCTCGAAGAGCGCGTGTTGCCGCAGTATTACCGCGAAGCACTGAAAGAAACCGAACTCAAAGTGGTCAATATTGTCGATGTGAGCGAAACCGCCATCAAAAATGACCAGCCCTTCTCTTTCAACGTCACCGTTGATGTTGAACCGGAATTTTCACTGCCCAATTATAAAGGTATTCCGGTCACCGAACAACCGTTTGAAATCACCGACGAACAGGTACAGGAACAGATCGACAGCATTCTCAACCAGAACGCCACATTTGAAGAAGCTGAAGATAAAACGATCGAAACCGGCGATATGGGCCAGCTGACCTACGAAGCCACCACCGACGGCACCCCCCTGCAGGAGGCCATTCCGGAAGCCAAAGGAATCGGGTCGGGCGAAGGCTACTGGGTTTCCGCCGACGAACACGCATTTATCCCGGGAATGGGCGAAGCGCTCGTCGGCTTGAATATCGGTGATAAAAAGGAAGTGGAAGTGGAATTTCCGCAAGATTTCATGGTGAAAGAGCTGGCCGGCGTTAAAGCCCTTTACAACATTGAAGTCACCGCAATCCGTGTTCGCAAGCTTCCGGAAATCGATGAAACCCTCTGCAAACGCCTGATGGTGGAAGACGAAGCCGATCTCCGCGCGAAAATCCGCGAACAGCTCGAAATTCAGGCCGCCAATATTATGCTCGGAATGAAACACGACCAGATCGTCAACTACCTGATCGGAAACACCGAACTCGAAGTGCCGCAAAGCGTGGTCGATCAGCAGGCCCGCAATGTCATGAACGATATTGCCAGCCACCGCATAATGAACGGCGAAACACAGGAGCAGATCATCGCCGACAAAGAGGCCATTCGGGCAGAAGCCGAAGCCCAGGCATTGGAAAGTGTTAAGCTCCGTTATATTGGCCTTGGAATTGCAAAAGAACTGGAATACGACGCTTCCGAGCTGGAAATCGACGAAGAAATCGCGGCGATGGCCATCCAGCAGCGCAAAGATGCCGCCACACTCCGCCGCGAACTGGAAGAACACGGCACCATTGCAAGCATAGGCGAACAGGTGCGTTTCAACAAAGCGCTCGACTATATGGTTGAAAACGCGCAGATCAACTGATTGCGCAAAGAAAGCGGGGGATTAAAGGATTGATAAAAACATTATTTCACCAATAATCCCCCTATTTCGACAATTCAACCAAAGGA
This sequence comes from Kiritimatiellales bacterium, assembly GCA_003252225.1. Lineage (GTDB taxonomy): Bacteria > Verrucomicrobiota > Kiritimatiellia > Kiritimatiellales > Pontiellaceae > Pontiella. The sequence goes on from QKFE01000122.1 coordinate 9,619, forward strand.
AAACAGATGAACGAAATGGCAAACTTTCTTGTACCGATTGTGGTGGAACAGACCGGTCGCGGGGAACGCTCGTACGATATTTATTCCCGTCTTCTCAAGGAACGCATCATATTTCTGGGAACCGCCATCGACGACACCATTGCAAATCTTGTCATCGCTCAGCTGCTCTTTCTGCAAAGCGAGGATCCGGATAAAGACATCAGTCTGTACATCAATTCTCCGGGCGGCGTTGTAACCGCCGGCCTCGCCATATACGACACCATGCAGTTCCTGAAATGCGACATCACCACCTACTGCGTCGGTCAGGCCGCCAGTATGGGGGCCGTTTTGCTCGCCGCAGGCGCTCCCGGCAAACGCTATGCCCTGCCCAACGCGCGGATCATGATTCATCAGCCGCTCGGCGGCGCACAGGGACAGGCAACAGATATCAACATTCAGGCGCAGGAAATCATGCGCATCAAACAGATCCTTAATGAGATTCTGGCCAATCACTCAGGCCGCAGCATTGAGGACTTGGAAAAAGACACCGACCGTGATAACTTTATGTCCGCTGTTCAGGCCGCAGAATACGGCCTTATCGACGAAGTTGTTTCACACGCTAAATAGATTTGAGGGATCCCATGGCGGATAAGCACGGCCCACCCGAATGCTCGTTCTGCGGAAAGAATGAAAAAGAAGTCAAGCGGCTCATTGCCGGCCCCGGCGTTTTCATCTGCGATGAATGCGTCGGCCTTTGTGATGCCCTGCTCGGACACCAAATGGCGGATCGCCGGGAAAGCGAACCGAAGACTTCTCAGGAAATCGGTGTACTTTCCCCCCATGAAATCAAAACCAAACTCGATGAATATGTAGTTGGGCAGGAGACCGCCAAAAAAGTCCTCTCCGTTGCCGTGCACAACCACTATAAACGCATGTTCGCCCAGCTCGAAGATGACGGCGTCGAAATCGACAAATCCAACGTCCTGCTGATCGGCCCGACCGGAAGCGGAAAAACCCTTCTGGCCAAAACGCTCGCCCGTTCGCTGAATGTGCCCTACGCCATCACCGACGCCACCACCGTCACCGAAGCCGGATACGTCGGCGAAGACGTTGAAAACATCCTGCTTCAACTGCTACAGGCCGCCGATTTCGATGTGGAGCGTGCACAGCGGGGAATCGTTT
>QKFE01000126.1 GCA_003252225.1 Kiritimatiellales bacterium
AATCGCCTTCACATTCAAAACGATGACCCATTACGGCGGTAATTCCGAGCGAATAATCTGCTTTTTAGGCCATCGTCTGGTCGCATTGCAGAGCTGGATATAAAAGACAGGGTCATGAACAGACAGGATCCCGGGGAAAATAAACCGGTCATTCCATAATGCTGTCTTCGCTGCTGATTAGCGGTAGCGGTCGTGCCACAGATGCTTGAACCACATGCGGCCGGTGGAGATGATGAACAGTACGCCGGAAATCACGATCGAAATCGCCAGCACCGCATTGGCGCGGTCGTGGGCGGGGAGATCGCCGGGATCTTTGCGTCCGTCATAAAAAAAGAGCAGCCCAAGCGCTAAAACCACAATGGACGCAATGAGCGTCGACATCTGCGGCCGCATTTTGAACATTGGAACTTTACCGTGCCCGTGCATGAAATTTAACTGCCTTTTTACTGGGTTCTAAAGGATTGAGCACAAAGTGCACAAACCGGCCGGATTAATCCACCCTTTTACAAAAAATTTTTGACTCTTTTTCGGCAAACTAGCGGAACTGTCGGAGCGTTTCGCACAGCTCTTCACGCCGAACGGGCTTGGAAACATAGCCGTCCATTCCCTCTTCGAGGAATTTTTCGCGGTCGCCTTTCATGGCGTGGGCGGTCAGCGCAACGATCGGGAGCCGTTTTCCGGAGCCTTCCTCCTGCGCGCGAATCATGGCGGTGGTTTTCAGTCCGTCGAGCACCGGCATCTGGATATCCATTAAAATGAGGTCGAAATGCGGGCGCTCTTCCGGCGGGGAGGAGAGCTTCAGTTTGGAAATGGCCTCTTTTCCGTTTTCAACGATGGTCACTTTGCAGCCCATTTTCTGCAGCATTTTGACGATGACCCGCTGGTTGAGTTTATTGTCTTCGGCGACAAGAATATTGAGGCCGAACTGCTCGCCTTCTTCCGGTTTTGTCAGCGGACCGCGCGCGGGCAGCGGCGGCGCGGGCGCGTCGGTTTTCATCGTCAGGATAAATGAAAAGACCGAACCGATACCGGGGTCGCTCGAAACCACGAGGTTGCCGCCGAGCTGTTCCACCATTTTTTTGGAGATGGCGAGGCCGAGGCCGGTTCCGCCGTATTCACGGGTATGCGATCCGTCGGCCTGCTGGAACTCTTTGAATATGATTTCCTGCGCTTCTTTGGTGATGCCGATTCCGGTATCCGAAACGCTGAACCGCAGCGAGCATTCCTTTTCTTCCTGTTCGACGCGTTCGATGCAGACCTCGACATGACCTTTCTGGGTGAATTTCACCGCATTGGCCATCAGGTTGATGAGCACCTGCCGCAGGTTGCCTTCATCGGTGCGAACCAGTAGCAGGTCGTCGGGACAGACCACTTTGAGAACGAGCCCTTTCTTTTTCACGGCGGGGGTGAAGAAGAGCTGAAGTTCATCGACCATCCGGTGGATATCGACGGTATCGATGTTGAGATCGACCTGCCCCATTTCAATACGGGAGAGGTCGAGAATGTTGTTGATGATTTTGAGCAGGTTATCGGCCGAAGCGGAAATGGTTTCAATATATTCACGCTGCTCGGTGGTTAAATAGGTGTCCTTTAAAAGCTGCGCCATTCCGAGCACGCCGTTCATCGGGGTACGGATTTCGTGGCTCATATTGGCGAGGAATTCGCTCTTTGTGCGGTTGGCTTTTTCGGCCTCTTCCATCGCCTCTTTCAATTCGCGGCTGATCCGCTCGCGGTGGAAGTTCTGGCGTTCGAGCTGGTGGATCATATTATTCACCCCGAGTTCGAGCGCGGCGAGTTCGTCGGTTGAGCTGATGTTGGCGATCCGCGCGGAATAATCGCCCTCTTCCACTGCTTTGAGACAGGTCACTGTTTCGTTGATGCGCGGGACGGTGAGGTGGCGCACGAGCAGCGAAGCGGCAACGGTGGTACACAGAATACACACCATAAATCCGACGAAGAAACCGACGGCGCTGCGCCGTTTCAGTGAGTCGGCGTTTCCGGTGCTCATTTTCATATGCAGATCGCCCAGCCAGCGCCCGTCGGCATTCAGCGGGGTTGAAACATAAAGGTAGGTAATTCCCCCCTCTTTTTTCCGGACAATGATCGAGTTATTATCGGTCACAATCCGCTCGGTCTTTTCCATGTGGTCGTGAAAAAGGTCGGAGCTTTCGCCTTCCACTTCCGGGCTGGTGCTGAAATAGATGGTACGGTCCGGCTGGTCAACGATGGCAAAAACCACCTCTTCACCGACAAGCCGGGAGAGCGCTGCACCGTCGCGCACCATGGAATAGGCGATGGCCTGCTGGTTCATCAGTTTGCCGGGAATCAGCGCCTGCAGATGCAGCCGTTCGTCAACTTCCTGCGAGTAGCGGTGGATGAAAATTATCGCCAGCGTCGAAAGCAGCAGGGAGGCCATGAGAAAGATCGCCAGTCCCAGCTTGAACGCCAGCGACTGGAAAATCAGATTCAGTTTGACCCTCTCAACTTTCATAACAGACATCGAATCCAGGAATGTTAGCATTTATTCCCGTACAGGCATACCGCGAATTTCATCCTCTTCTGTTTTCGCTTCCGGCTCTTCGCCTCTGAGCAAAGCATGGGCCTGTTCCATCACGTTGGTGCCGACCTCAAAGAACCCGGTTTGCTTTGCGGTGACGAGGAGCGGATCCATGGCGCCTCTTCGGTAGTGCGTGCTCAGATTTTCCTGAAAGAGGGCATAGGTGTCGTTTCCGTAAATCGGGTCGTAAAGGTTGCCTTTGATTCCGGTGGGGTTTTTGGTGTAGCGGACCCATTTTTCGGCAACGGCCGGGCGGCTCCAGTATTTCATCAGTTCAATGCCGGCCTCGCGCCCGTCGCCGTTTTTCATTACGGCCCAGGTGGAGATATAGCCGCCGATCGCCTCATTATGCCGCCCCATTCCGGGCATCTGCGCGAGCCGCAGTTTTTTGAGCCCGACCGGATCGAACTGTTCAAAGGCGTTATAGCGCCAGGTGGCGTCGAAATAGAACAGCGCCCGGCCGTCGATGAGTGTCTGCGCGGCTTCGGGCCACGTCGCACAGAGCCGCCCCGCCGTCGGGTTATACCGGCCCAGCTCGCGAAACATCTGCAACACAAGCCGAACCGTTTCGTCGGCTTTTTCCCGGGGAAGCTGCTTCCACTCCTCCACCGTATAAAATGAGTAAAGGAGGTTATAAAAAAGGCGCTCCGTATTCCCCGAACCCTGCTGGCATAAAAAGGCCGAAATCGGCACTTCCGCCTGCGCATTATAGGCATCCACCGCCTTCACATGGCGCAGCAGCTCATCATACGTCATTCCCTCTTCGCTGATTTTCAGCCCGAGCTTTTCGGCGACATCCCGGTTGTACCACATCGCATAAAAGAAGCCTTCGAGATACGGCCCCGGGAAAACGCCGCCCGTATGCTCGTGCAGGTGCGGGTCGTCCATCAGCTCCTTTTTATGCGTCTCGGCAAACCCCGGGATTTCCGAAAAATCAACCAGGTGTTTTTTCCCCCACTCCCAGTCGCCGAGTTCCAGCGCAACGTGGTGGTAAACCAGCGGATCCATCCACACCACATCCCAGCGGATATACCCCGAACGAATCATCGAGGCGATATACCGCCCCGCCTCCGCCTGCGTCTGGGCCGGCAGAATTTCCGAGGGGAACTTCAGTTCAATATTCAGCTCCGGATGCAGAAAGGCGAATTCATTATAAACCTCCCTGACCAGCCGCTCCCGGCTGCCCTCACCCTGCCAGTGCCCCATCCACCACACATCCTGCCGCGTGCGGTATTCAGCCGGTTTCGGTTCCGTCCGCGCAGGTTCCGCCGGACGCTTTTCCCCGGAACAACCCAAAAGCAAAAACAGCGGCAGCCAGAACAGAACCCCGCGAATCCCCCATTTCCTTTTTTGCCGAAAATCTCTCATATCCTCCACATAGGCAAACGGATGGGAACACAATCAAACAACCTTCCGCCTTGCAACCCATTTCACCCGCTTTCATAGCTGGACATGTGCCGTTTTCAGCTCTAATTTTTCCCGCAGAAGGAGGGCTTGAAAATGATAACTGCAAAACAGTGCCGCGAAATATCGGTTCAGGTGCTCAACGACGTCGGCATTCTGGCCCAGCTCACCAAAATTGTCGCCGAAAAAGGTGTCAATATCCGCGCCGCGGCCGCGTGGGTTGAAAGCGAAAATAAAGGCGTCATACGGCTCGTCACCGACGACAACCTCCGGGCGGCCGACGCCCTGCGGGCCCATAATTATGCCCCCGAAGAGATCGATTCAATCGAAGTGCTCATGTATCACTCCCCCGGAATGCTCAGCAGCATCTGCGCCCGGATCGCCGAAGGCGGAATCAACATGAACTATCTCTACGCCAGCGCCCCCGTCTCCGAAGAATCCTGCCTCGCCATCCTCTCCACCGAAAACAACGAACGCGCGCTCGTCCTGCTCAACGAATTGGACTAAAGCTTTGACCAGCCTTTATATTCCGCGCAAAAAGCCGCCCGATGTTCCGGTGTGAAATCGGACGGCTGCCACAAAACCGGCTCGGCAATATGCGCCCATTTTTCACAGAGCACATAAACCTGCGCCGCTATTCCGCCGACCGGAAGTTCAGCCCGGTCATATTCCTCCCCCTCGAAACGATCCAGCAGGGCAAATTCGGGCCCGGTCAGGTTTTCATATAAAATCCCGTCCACCGAATCATCGGGCGATTTCACAATCACCGGAAAACACTCCCCCCGCACCCGCAGCCGTTTAAAACCCGGAAGGGTTGCAGGCTTCCCGGTCGGCTTCCGGCCGATCACCGCCTCCAGCACTTCCGGCCACATCAGCGTTCCGTAGGCAAATAGGTTATTCGTTTCACTCATAGTTATCAGTTAATAGTTATTCGTTATCAGGAAATTCCCCTGTATGTTCCCCAGCTAAACACAACGGATAACGAATAACCAATACCGATTAACTTTCGCGATGAAAGAGCGAACCATTCAGCCCGATTTTTGGAAATACAGCCTGCCCGGCGGCTTCGAAGTCCTCGCCGGGAAAACCGACGCCGATAACGATATTCTAAGCCTGCAAACCGCCGCGCCCAACGACCTCTGGTTCCACGCCAAAAGCATACCCGGAAGCCACGTCATTCTGCGCCATCCCGAAAACGAAAAGCCCGACAATCAAACGGTAAAACTCGCCGCCGCCATCGCCGCCTGGCACTCAAAAGCCCGCAACGCCGGGATTGTTCCCGTAAATTACACCGAAGCCAAACACGTCGGGAAACCCCGCGGCGCCAAGCCCGGCAGCGTTACCATCAAGCGCGAAAAAACCGTCAAAGTCCGCCCGGATATTCCGAGCTGAAAGTATATCATCCAACTACCACGATCGCGGGAATCAGATGATATACTTTCAACCCGCCCTGTACAACCGTCCCGGTTTTACGTCCCCACGCAACGTGCGCTTTGCCGAATGTTCTACTGCCCCTGCTTACTGATAATCCACAGCCGGAAAAAGCGGTCGGGAATCACGATGCCCGACTCCTCTTTATCGATAATATCTTTTTTCAGCAGCAGATCGACCGCGCGTTGCGCATTCGACGATGAACCAAGCTGATATTTCCGCACAAAGTCGGCCGAAAAAACCTGCGTTCCCGCCCCTTCCGCCGCAACGCCTTTTAGCAATCGGCGCGCATTAATCGTCAGCGAATCCCACAGGTTCATAAAGGCATAACTCTCGCGTTCAAGCAAAAGGTCTTTCGCCTGCTCAATCATGTCTTTACCGACTTCGCCGCCGGTTTCGCACAGCTCCCACAACGGATGGCAGAGATGCTGGGTATAAAACGGGTGGCCTTCCGTAAGCTCGCAGATGGCCGTAATAACTTCGGGGCTGATCGATTTGCCGGTTTCGGCGAACTTGCCTGCGATGAACGTCTGCCAGTGATCCTCGGCAATAAGACCCAGCGGATAGTGTGCGCCGGATCGATACATCGGTCGCTGCGAGTCCATAAACATCTGCCGAATCAGATGCTTCCGGCTGCCGCAGAAAATATAGGCCATGTCGGGCTGGTGCTGAATGTTGCTGCGTAAAAGCCGTTCAACCGTATCGCTTTCGTATTCCAATATCTGCTGAAATTCGTCCATCACGATCACGACTTTCTTGCCCTCTTTTTCGGCCGCCTTTGCGGGCATTGCCAAAACCTCTTCGAGCAGCGGAACGTCGGGCCTGCGTTTATCAAATCCAAAGGTCACCACTGGTTTTCCGTTCTCGTTGGCCGATACCGACGGAATCAGCCGACTGAAAAAAGCTTTCGCCGTAAACAACAGCTTATCCGTTGTTGTGGCCATTGCTTCCGAAAATGCTTTTGCGCAGGTCAGCACAAACGAGGTTTCTCCGTCCGTCGGCCACAGGTCGATGTACACCGTCAGATATTCTTCTTCCGGCAGTTCGGCCAGCACCTTTCGAATCAACGAGGTTTTACCCAGCCGTCTCTCGGAATAGACAAACAGCTTCTCGGCATTTTCAACCGATCGCCTTAAATCGACCGTTTCTTTGGTTCGGTTGCAGAACGATTCCCCCGATACCACACCGCCATATTGAAAAGGATTTCTCATACTACGCCTCCTGCGTTACGCACAATGCGTATTCTTAACCCCCACTGCAAGGAATTAATTGTTACGCCATTCGCGTTACGCGTTCTGCGTATTTTGCTTTTACCTAATAAAACGCATATTACAGATATGCCGTACCCTGCAATTTCCGTATTCGCTCAGGTTTACGTCAAAGCGGATACCCCTTGATTCGGATTCGATCGAAAACGATATAACTTTCCGTTGACATTTGTTCGGCCACGAACTATTTATTCTCCCATGACAACAGAGGAACAGATTAAAGGTATCGTCGGCCAAATCGCCCGAATCAGGGAACAGGCCAACCTCCTGATCGAACAGGAGCTCCGGAATGTTCAGATTGAAGGGATTCTTCCGGCGCACGGGGCCATCCTCTATTTCCTCTTCCAGCAAAACCAGCCTGTTGCAATGAAAGAGATCGTTGAAAACGTCGGGCGCGTAAAATCGACCGTAACCGGAATGGTCAGCACCCTCGAACACTACGGCTACGTCAGAAAATTCCAGTCCCCGGAAGACGGGCGGGTTATTCTGGTTGAACTGACCGAAAAGGGGAAAGCGCTTGAAGAGCCGGTTGGAGCGATTTCGGGTCGTCTGCTCGAAAAGGTCTATGGAACCATGCCCGCCGCCGACCGCGAAATACTTGCCCGTCTGCTGATGCAGATCCGGGGCAATCTGGAGGCATAAAAATCCCCTGTTTCGGAACAGAGAAATTTATACGCCAATTTTGTTCGGCCACGAACTATTAAAGATAAAAGGAGTAATCGTAATGAAAACAACACTAACCCTAATCACTGCCGGGCTGCTCACCCTGTCCGGCTGCAAAAACACGGAGGCAGAAAGAATGGAAACGAAATCAAACAGGCAAAAAGCAATGGAAGTGCTCAACAGCATTGAATCCGGCGATCCGGCACCGGTCGCCTATATCAACCCCGGAAAATATATTCAGCACAATCTGGCGGTCGGCGACGGACTGGCGGGATTCGGGGCCGTGATGGCCGCACTGCCGGAAAGATCGGCGAAAGTGAACGTGGTGCGGGCCTTCGAAGATGGCGACTATGTTTTCACCCACACGAAATATAACTTTTTCGGCCCAAAGCCGGGTTCGATATTTTCCGGTTTGAAAACGGACTGATCGTCGAGCACTGGGACAATCTACAGGAAATCGCAGCCGAAACCGCATCCGGCCGCACTCAGTTTGACGGCCCGGCGGAAAGCACTGATCTCGACAAAACCGATGAAAATAAGGCGCTGATTAAAGGTTTTATAGACGATGTGCTGATGGGCGGCGCGCCGGAAAAAATCACCGCCTATATTTCGACCGGAAAATATCACCAGCACAACCCGGGCGTTAAAGACGGGCTCGACGGACTGGGCGATGCATTGCAGGCTTTGGCTGAAGCCGGTATGCCGATGATTTATGAAAAAAACCACATGATTCTCGGGGAAGGGAGCTTTGTCCTTGCTGTTTCGGAGGGCCGATTCATGAATAATCACGTCGCATTTTACGACCTCTTCCGCATCGAAAACGGGAAAATTGTAGAGCATTGGGACACCATTGAAACCATTCCGCAAAAGTCGGCGTGGAAGAACAGCAACGGGAAATTCTAAACCCAAACCGGCAGAGCCGGAACCAGATTTAACAGAAGTTCGCAAAGATCGCCAAGCTCCATTCTTTGCGTGCTTTGCGCTCTTCTGTAAAAAATCCGTTACAAACATGATAGGATTTGAATGGAGGGGGACTAAATCCGAGAATGGAACCGCAGATAAGCACGGATGGACACGGATAACTCAGGGTATACGGCAATTATTCCGCTCACTTCATGGGTGCTTCCCGCGTTTTCTCTATTTGAAACATCCGTGTTTGTCCACGTTCATCCGTGGTTCATTTCTGTTTCGAGGTTAAACCCTCACAATCCGTAATGCTGTGCTGCCCGGGCAGCTCCGCTTTCCGGGTATTTTTGCGTTCGGCACGGTTCGTCTTTTTCAAAACCTTCCCTCCCCCGCGCCCCCACCCTTTTACACAGCCGCGAATTGACCCGTACGGCGTGAAAGAATTATTCTCCGCCTGCAAACAATTTGGAGGATGACGGATGATTACGTTTAAGGTGATTCGTAAAATCGGGAAAATGCTGCGCGGCGGCGCGGGCGATCGGCAGATCTTTCTGGGTGCGCTGATGGGGGTTTTGATCGGGTTCAATCCGGTGATGGGGCTGACGCTTTGGATCGCGATTCTGATTACGCTGCTTTTGAATGCGAATATCGGATTTACGCTGCTCGGTGTTGCGCTGGGCAAGGTGCTGAGTCTGGTTCTTTCTGCGGTCAGCTTCCACGTCGGGTTTTTCATCATTCACCGAATGGGGCTTGAAGGGCTGTTTACCGCGCTGGCGAATGCGCCCGGAACCGCGCTGATGGATCTGGATGTGTATGCGATGGTCGGCAGTCTGCCGTTTTCGCTGATTATCGGTTTTGCGTTCGGAAAATTTATGGCGGTGACGGTGACGAAAATCCGCGAGCAGATGGTTCGGGCCGGCGAGATTGAAAAGGTTTCAAAAACGGTCGGGCATAAAATTTCAAAATTTCTGCTGTGGCTGGCGTTCGGGAAACAGAAGGTTTCGACCGCCGATGTACTGGCCAAAAAATCACCGCCGTTTCGTAAATCCGGTATCATTTTCGTGGCGGTGGTGCTGGTTACCGGTCTGCTGCTCGAATTCCTGCTGCTCGATAAATTCCTGAAAAGCAGCATTCAGAATTCCATCAGTGCGAAAACGGGCGCCGAAGTGAATATTGAAAAGGCCCGCTTTTCCATCGGCGGCGGCAAACTCGAAATCATTAACCTCGAAGTGACCGACCCCGAAAAACCGACCCATAATCTGGTGCAAATCGACCAACTGACCGCTGACCTTTCGATGAGCGATCTGCTGCGCCGGACGTACACGATCGACCTGCTCGCCGGCTCAACCCTTAAACGCGATACCGCCCGAAAATCACCGGGTAAAGTTTACGAAAAAGCGGAGAAGAAAAAGCCCGAACCGGCCGACGCCGAAAAAGAAAAAGCCCCCGGTAAATCGCTCGAAGACTATTTCGCCAAAGCCGGGGAGTGGAAAAAATACGGCGAAAAAATTCAGAAATACCTCGAAAAACGCAAACAGAGCGCCGAAGAAAAAACCGGCAAACCCGAAACCGCCGAAAAAGCAGAAAAGCCCGTTAAAGCCGTAAAAGAAGAAGCCGTGATCGACGCAAAAAAACTCGGCTACCTCAAAGCCCGCGCCGACCTCGTTGCCGACCGCCCGGACTTTCTCATCCACCGGATCGAAATCGCTAATGTTGAAATCGGCGGCAATTTTCCCCTCCAGAAATTTGAAGGCACCGAGGTTTGCAGCCACCCCGAACTCAACGGACAGCCGACCGTGCTGGTACTCACTCCGCACGATTCCGCCGAACCCACCGCCAAAATCGAGCTGCGTTTCGACGACCCCGCCGCGCCGCATAAACTGCTCGCCAACGCAAAAAATATTTCACTCAGCGGCGTCGAAACATCCGACAAATTCCCGGTGAATATGAACGAAGGCAAAGTCGATATTAAAACCGACGGCTCATTCAGCGCCGATAAGCTGAACCTGCCCTTCACCCTCCTCGTTCACAACCTCAAAGCCGAAGTCGAAGAGGGAAAAAAAGTACTCGGAATGGACGCAAAAACCGCCGCCGAAGTCCTCTCCTCCATGGAAACCATCGAACTCGACGGCTCCCTCACCGGAACCCTCAAATCGCCGGATATCGACTACGACAAAGAAAAACTCATGGGCAACATGAAAGAAGCCCTCGTCGCCGCCGGTAAAAAAGAGCTCTCCGAACGCGCCGACAAAGAGATGGATAAAGCCAAAGACAAGCTGAAGGAAAAAGGCGGCGAAGAACTCAATAAAGCCCTCGGCGGAAAAGAAGGCGAATCCACCGAAGAAAAAACCAAAGGCCTGCTGAAGAAGATTTTTTAAATACAGCTGGCGATATTCAACCTATTCAACTGTTCGATCAGATGAAAAAAATAATTATATACACATCAATCATGCTCGTGAGTTTGGGCATTATTTTCATCGCAACGGTTCTAAATCCTTTCAGTCTTCCATTCCAAGACTGGGACCAAATTCCAGAAGAACAAAA
>QKFE01000109.1 GCA_003252225.1 Kiritimatiellales bacterium
AGGGAAAACTGACTTGAGGAAAATGGAGCTTCGGCTCCGCGGAGGCTCGGATGGCCCAGGAAATCAGGAATGTTGCGATCATCGCGCACGTTGACCACGGCAAAACAACGCTGGTGGATGAAATTATTAAACAGGCGCATCTTTTCCGCGAAAACGAAGAGATGGCCACCTGCCTGCTCGACAGCAATGATCTGGAGCGCGAACGCGGGATTACCATCCTTTCGAAAAATATCAGCGTGAATTATAAAGGGGTGAAAATCAACGTGATCGATACCCCCGGCCACAGCGATTTCGGCGGACAGGTGGAGCGTGTTCTGAATCTGGCCGACGGGGTTCTGCTGCTGGTGGACGCGGCGGAAGGGCCGATGCCGCAAACCCGGTTCGTGCTCGACAAGGCGCTGGAACTCAACCTTAAACCGGTCGTGATCATTAATAAAATCGATAAACCCGATGCCCGGCCGAATGTGGTTCACGACAAGGTTTTTGACCTTTTCGTTGAACTGGAGGCCAACGATGACCAGCTCGATTTCCCGATGCTGTACTGCTCCGGAAAAGACGGATGGGCCGATACCGTGCTGGATGGCCCGCGCGATTCCATGCTGCCGCTGATGGATGCGATTCTCGAACATATTCCCGCCCCGAAAGTGGTCGAAGGGCCGGTGCAGATGCAGGTGACTTCGATCGACTATAACGATTATGTCGGCCGAATCGGGGTGGGGCGTGTTTACCGCGGAACGCTGAACACCAAACAGCCGCTGATTCGTATCCGCCGCAACGGGAATAAAGCCCCGGCAAAAATCAAGCAGCTGTTCACGTTCGAAGGGTTGGGCCGGGCCGAAGTTGAAGAAGTGCCCTGCGGGGATCTCTGCGCCATTGTCGGTATTCTTGACATCGACATCGGCGATTCAATCACCTGCCTTGAACATCCCGAACCGCTGCCGGCAATCAGTATTGACGAGCCGACGCTTTCGATGACCTTCAGCGTAAACGATTCGCCCTTTTACGGGCAGGACGGCCGGTTTGTAACCAGCCGCCATTTGCGTGAGCGTCTGCTGAAAGAAACCGAGCGCGATGTGGCGCTGCGCGTGGAAGAGGTTGGCGGGGATTCCTTCAAAGTGAGCGGGCGCGGTGTTCTGCATCTTTCCATTCTTGTTGAAAATATGCGCCGCGAAGGCTTCGAAATGTCGGTGGCCCAGCCGCAGGTGATTTACAAGGAACGGCACGGCAAAAAAGAAGAGCCGATTGAAATCCTGCATATCGATGTGCCGGACGAATATGCCGGTAAAGTGATTGAAATCGCCGGTATGCGCAAAGGCGAGATGGTCGATATGGAACAGCACGGCCTGCGGAAAACCATCCGCTTTGAAATCCCGACCCGCGGCCTGATCGGCCTGCGTTCGAAAATGCTGACCGCCTCCGCCGGCGAAGCGATTGTGACGCACCGCTTTTTGCATTATGCGCCGTATAAAGGCCCGATCCAGCAGCGGCAGAACGGGGTGCTGATTTCTCAGGGCAAAGGCGCTGCGGTTCCGTTTGCAATCGACGGGCTGCAACAGCGCGGGATCTTTTTCATTGAGCCCGGCGAAGACACCTACGAAGGCATGATCGTCGCCGAACACTGCCTCGACAATGATTTAGTCGTCAACCTACAGAAAACCAAACAGCTGACCAATGTGCGCGCATCCGGTTCCGACCGCGCCATGAAAATTGCACCTGCGCAGGTGAAAAGCCTCGAAGAAGCGCTGGAATATATCAACGAAACCGAATTGGTTGAAATCACGCCGAAAAACATCCGCATGCGCAAAAGGCTGCTGCTCGAACACGAGCGTAAAAAAGCGAGCCGGAATAAAGCAGAATGATTTAGCGTTGTATTTGCCGCTTCCCCCTGTTTAGTTTTCCCCCGAATTTAAATGGAGAGAGCGATGCCGAAAAAAACTGTTGTTGTTGAATCAAAACTGAACGAAAAATTTGTGATCGAAAGCGAAATTCGCGGGCATAAAGTCATCATCGACCAGCCGGCGAATGCCGCCGGAACGGATACCGGTGCAACTCCGCTCGAACTGCTGTTCGCCTCATTGGCCGGCTGTATCGGAACCATTGGGCGCATTGTCGCAATGCAGAAACGCATCGACCTCAAAGGCATGAATATTAAGGTGGAAGGCGCGCTCGACACCGACGGATTGCTGGGCAAACCCATTGATGGCCGCGTCGGTTTTGAAGCAATCACCATCTCCGTCGATATTGACGCGGATATGACGGCTGAAGAAAAAGAAGCCTTCCTTCACGAAGTCGATTGCCGCTGCCCGGTGTCCGAAAATCTGCTCAATGCCACGCCGGTAAACATTCAGCTTGCTTAAGCTGTGAAGCGGGTTCGCTGCGTTTCAGAAATTTGAAAATATACGTTAAATTTTCACGATCATAATATCTCTAATTATCTTTTGACGCCGCGCGGATAAAGCGATACGAACGCCATTAACCACTTAATTCTAGGGAGGAAATTATGGTTAGTGATTCCACTGCGCTCGTACTCTTTGCCATCCGCAGTTCACTCAAACTCGGACAGCAAATTCGGCAGGCCTACGTTGATGCAACAAAACGCCGGAAGCTGGTTCTGCCGCTTCCTGATTTTTATTCGACACCCGATATTGTTTCCGCCGTCAATTATTTTGCCGGCACGGGCAACCAGTATATTAGGCCCGGAACACTGCTGAACCGGCTGTTTCAAAAGTGGAAAACTCCCGGGGAAGAATTGACCGAAGAAGAGAAAGGATTGCTCGTAGACTATCACCACGAGTTTTTTAACCTCGATCTTATAAACGCGGGGCGCCTCGGCCCTGTTCCATCCGGGGAGTCTTTGGATGCGGCTGAATTCACCGCATTGATTACCATCCGCCAATGGGAGCGCGGCGAAGATCCGAATCCATCGACGCTGCAGCGGATGGCCGGGACGTTTGTCGAAATCGGGATCGACTATTTTTCATCTGTGCCCGGCGCGCTGAATAAAGATTCCCGTGAAGGGAAAGTGCTGGCCGGTTTTCTTGATGGAATGAGTTCGATTGATTTTAAAGAGGAGGAACTCGGCGCTATTCCCGGCAGGCTGATGGTGGCCGCACTTGAGACCGTATCGGAAAACAGCGAACTGCTTTCGGCTGATTTGAAGGTGCAGGAACTGGTACGCGTTACAACGGCGGCTTTGAGTAAAGATGTCGCCGTTCGGCTGAATCGGATCGGGGATGACAACCTCGTTAAAAAAGAAAAGGTGGCGGATTGGGCTGAACTGGTATTTCGAAGTCTGTTGTCGAGTGCCGGCGGTTTGGTGCTGTCCGATCCCGAGCGCTATCTCGGGGTTGAAAATGATGCCCATGCGGCATTGGTCAGTAATGTCGGTGAGTCTGTGCTGAGTTTAATTCTCGATGAAGAGGATCTCGGTTTGGATCGCCTGTTCAGCCGCGACGGGCTTGAAACCGTGATGCAGTCGGCATTGGCCGTACTTGGCGAGCATCCGGAAATAGTAACGGACTCAAATAATGAAGGGCTTAAAAAACTGATTGCTTCCGTGGCGCGCGAGCTCAGTGAATATGACACCCTTTTGACGCCGGATATGCTGCCGGAACTGACGCGAATGATACTGGATAAAACAGGCGATCATCTCGAACTGCTCTGGCCGGAACTGGCAACGCGGCCGGAAAAACATCTGCTGCTGACGGCCGCGAAAACAACCCTCGAAATCATTTCCGAAAAACCCGCTGACGGGCAACAGTGGAAACTGCGCTTTACCTCTTCCGATTCGCTGCTTGTTGTGAACGCGGTGATGGATGAAGTGATCGAAAACCCGAACTGGCTGCTGGAAGATGCCGGTGCTGTCAGCGATCATTTGAAGGGTGCCGTCGAAGCGGCCATTCAGGCGTTGCGTCGCCATGCGGATAACCGGCTGTCGTCGGAGACCGCCGCGGATATTGTCCAATCGGTTGTTTTGGCGTGCAGCCGCCGCCTTGAATTTTTCGAAAAAATACCGGCCGGCGGTCAGTCGCTGATTACAACGGCGCTCGAACTGATGCTCGGCAAACTCTTCGACACAGATCTGGATCAAAAAGCGGCATGGCAGCTGGTACGCCGGGATACGGTCGGATTGATTGTTGAGATATCGCTCAAACAGCTGTCGGAAAGTAAACTCAATGAAGCAAAAGTGATGAAGCTGGGTGAATTGATCGATGAGCAGATCGCCGCGTTGAGCAACGGCGAAGCACTGAATCTGGATGCGTTTGAAGAAACACTTGCGCTTGAATTGGCGGCATAAAAAGAGGGCACGGAAATGAAAAAACAGGGTATTCGTTTTGCTGCGGTTATCGCGGCGATGGTTGTTGCGGGCTGCACCCATGTTAATCATCTGCGGAATGCGCAGGATGATTTCAACCGGGCGGCGGAGGCGGAAAATAGGCTCCGTTTTGATTCGGCGGAATCCTACAGTCAAACTACGCTGACGGCATGGAATACAGCTCATTCCGGTTACCGCAGTGCATTGGCCGGCCTTGAAGAGCTGAACGGTAAAGAGATCGCCAAGCTGAAAAACGACGGGCTTTGGGGAACAGCGCTGACGCTGAAAGCGATGAGCCAATGGCGGCTCGGTCAGTTTGATGCGGCGCTGAAAACAGCCGGTGAAGCGGAGCAGTCGGCTGCAAACCAGCTCTATCCGCGCGACAGCGCCCTGCTTGCCGCGCTTCCGGGGCTGATCAAAACCGATCAGGGGTTCAGTAAATTGGAAAACAATTCGGGCACGTTTGCCGATGTGAAGGAGCTGTTGGTCGGCAGCAAAGGCGCAGTGGCTGATATTGAAAAGGCGCGAAAAAAAGTCGGCAAAATCCATCCGGTGCAGGGGTATTTGATACAGGCGCAGCTTGCCGCATATCGCAACTATACGGTGGCCGTTTACCGGTTGACGGAATCAAAAATTGTTCCGCCCGACGATCCGGCAAAAGCCGCTGCGCAGAAACAGATTCAGCAACTGCATGATCTGTATAAAGACCTGCGAATGCAGAGTGATGAAACCAATGCGTTGGTCAGCTATTGGGTGAAGGTGTGTGCGCTGACACTGCCCCAAATCTGATTCTGTCGGCCGGGGAATCAATCGCATCCGTTAAATCCGTTTGCCCTCCCTGTCGATGTGTGACAAAATCAGTCCGCTTTTAGGGAGAGGTTAAATATGACGATCAAGGATTGTCTGATTCAGGCGGCGACGGAAAACCGGGATGGCATTGCGTTGCGTTTTAAAGAGGGCGGCGTCTGGAAAGAGCGGACGTACCGCCGTTTACTGGAGCGCGTTTGGCATGTTGCCGAAATGCTGGCAAAGCTGGGCGTGCAGCCCGGCGACCGGGTGGCGATCTACCGCGAAAATTCACCGGAGTGGTTTGAAATTTATCACGGTATTGTTTCCATCGGCGCGGTTGCAATTCCGGTTGACGCGAAGCTGCGCGAGCAGGAGGTTTCGCATATCTTCCACGATTGCGGGGTTTCAGTGGTTTTCGCTTCGTGCCGTTTTGCCGAAGTATTGGCCGGCATGTCCGAGCGGCTGCGGGACTTGAAATCGATTGTAATGCTGGATTGCTCCGATTCGCGGCAACACCTGTGCGAAAAGATTAAGCACCACTGCTATATCGATTTGTGGGAAGAGGTTTCGGGCAGTGCGATGGGCGATGGCCGCGCGTTTGATCGGATGGCACCATCGGATGAATCACCGGCTTCTTTCATTTATACTTCCGGCACAACCGGGCGGCAGAAAGGCGCGGTTCTTTCGCACCGGAATTTTATGGCCAATGTTGAAAGCATTCTGAAAGCAATCGATTTTGACCGCGAAGACAACATCGTTTTAATCCTTCCGCTGCACCATTCGTTCGCCTTCACCACCACCGTACTGGTTGCGCTGGCCAAACAGTGTCAGGTAACGATTGTTGAAAACCTGAAAACCATTAAACCGAATATGGCGGAAACTTCTCCGACGGTTCTGCTGGCCGTTCCGCTGCTGCTTGAAAAAATGCTGGCGCGGGTGCTGGATGGCATTCAGTCCAAACAAACCGCGCGCCTGATGTATAAATACGGGCTGGCGAAAGTGGTCGGTAAAAGAGTGAAAGAGGGATTGGGCGGAAAATTGCGGCTGATTGTGTCCGGCGGCGCGCCGATCAGTCCGGCAACCCTACAGGCGTGGGCGAAACTCGGCTTTAATATTGTCGAAGGCTACGGCATCACGGAAACCGCCCCGGTGCTTTCGGTTAATCCGGTGGATGCGCCGCGGATCGGAACCGTCGGGCTTCCGCTCGACGGGGTTGAAATTAAAATCGACCGGCCGAATGCTGAAGGCGTCGGCGAAATTATCGCCCGGGGTGAAAACGTGATGCAGGGTTATTACAACAACCCGGAAGAGACCGCAAAGGTGCTTGTTGACGGGTGGTATCACACCGGCGATCTGGGGTATTTCGATGAAGCGGGGTATCTCGTAATCAGCGGCCGGAAAAAGAGCC
Source organism: Kiritimatiellales bacterium (assembly GCA_003252225.1). Taxonomy (GTDB): domain Bacteria; phylum Verrucomicrobiota; class Kiritimatiellia; order Kiritimatiellales; family Pontiellaceae; genus Pontiella. The sequence continues at coordinate 6,513 of QKFE01000109.1, forward strand.
TGATTGTGAACCGCGAAGGGAAAAATATTTATCCTGAAGAGGTGGAGCGGCAGGTGCTGGAAAGCCGGTTTGTTTTGGAATGCCTTGCGTTGGGTTACCGCGAACCGGATGAAGATACCGGCGAAAGGGTCGGACTGATCGCCGTTCCAAATCAGGAGGTGTTCGACGCGATGGAAGATCAGGAAGGCCGCCGTATTCCCGACCGGGAGCGCGAAGAGATGCTGCGGGAGGATATCCGCGAAAAACTTTCGGCGCTTTCCGACTATAAACGGCCGCGCAAAATTGAAGTCCGGTTCGAAGAATTTGAAAAAACGACGACGCAGAAAATTAAGCGTTATCTTTATGCGATCGATACCGGCGGGCGCTGAAAACAGGGAAGAAAAATGGGGGGATATTAAACCGCCCGGAAAAGCGATCCGGCACAATTGGTTTTGCCGGGGGACGGGGTTTGATCCGATCCGGGTGAATTTTCCCGTCAAACTTTGGCCGCCGCCGGGGTTGACGCCGCCGATTCAATGGACGTAGCGTATAGCCGATGGTTAAGAGCGTCCAGATTCTATTTTTAATTGCCCTGTTTCCTCTGCTCGGACAGGCGCGCGAGGAAACCATGGAGGCGCGTCGCCAGCGGATTATGCGCAAATACCTGCACGACCGTGCAAGCGTCAGCGAATCCGGCTTTGCGGTTCCTGAATTTGAAGAGAATGAACGGGTGATTGCGTCGGAAAAACTACAGGGCGCAGATATCGGTATTGAGCGCGAAGAGCGGGTGACGCCTGTTCCTCCTCCCCCGCGCGCGAAGCCGGCGGCCAAGCCTTCCGACCGGAATTGGATGCTGTCGGATGACGAGGCGGATAACTTTCTGAAAGATCCCTATGCCGATCCGTTTGCCGTCAAAGAAGAGGAGCCGACGAAGAAAAAAGAGGATCTCTGGAAACAGTGGGGGTATGGGGAAAAGCAGGATCGCGAATCTTCCGGCCGCCGACAGAATACCTATTCGTCGCAATACGGGAATCAGGATTCCGAGCGCCGCAGCGGATTGTTTTCCGAGCGATTCGGATCTTCCGAACGGCGGGGTGTTTATTCCACGGACAGCAGTCGGCAGGAATATTCTTCGGGCTATAAACGAACCGATATTTTCGGGCGGCAGCAGCCTTCGACCTATCAGCAGCCGACCGAGGGAAGCGGGTATCCTCAAACACGGACTTACGGATCATCCCCCGATTCCGGTCTTTTGACAACGCCCTATTCGCAGGATCGCTTCTCTTCGGGATCAGATGAACGCGAGCGGGAAAGACAGGGCGCTTTTGGAAATACGCCCTATAAAAGTTCATTGCCGAGCGATCCGCGCAGCCGTTACTCGACGCAGACGGGGGGATCCCGGAACGAAACTCAGACCGAGTATCAAAAGACCGATCCGTTCAAAGACTGGAAGCAGCGCGAATACAACCAGAAATGGAAAGGCGATGACGCCTTCGTGAATGAAATGTTGGAAATGGATCGCCGCTGATTATTGATGCCTAAATGCCGCCTGATCTGCGAATTCAGTTAATACGCACCGTTTTGTTTTTAACCGGATAATAAGGAAAGTCGATGAATAGAATAAATAAGGTCTTTCTGCTGGGCATTGCCGTTTGTGCAGTGCTGCCGTTTTTCGCGGAGGCGGAAACGCAGATATCGGGCGAACTGAAAAAGTGGCATAAAGTGACGCTGACGTTTGACGGGCCGGAGGTCTCGGAAACGGATAAAGAAAACCCGTTTATGGATTACCGGCTGAACGTGACGTTCAGTCATAAAGAATCGGGTAAAAAGTATGTGGTTCCGGGTTACTTTGCCGCCGACGGCGATGCGGGGAATACATCGGCCATTAAGGGCAACAAATGGCGTGCCCATTTTTCGCCGGATGAAACCGGCAGCTGGGTCTATTCCGTTGAATTCCGTAAAGGCCAATATTCAGCGGTCAGCACACGAAAGCAGAGCGGAAAAAGCGCCGAATTTATGGATGGCGAAAAGGGCTCGTTTGACATCGGTCCGACCGATAAAACCGGAAGCGATTTCCGGGCGCGCGGTCGGCTGGAATATGTCGGCGAGCACTACCTCAAACTGGCCGAAACCGGCGAATGGTTCCTTAAAACCGGCCCCGATGCACCCGAAAACTTTTTGTCGTATGTTGACTTTGACGGCACGTTTCAAAACGACGGCATTAAAGATGATCTCGTCAAAACCTGGGAAGCGCACCTGAAAGATTATAGAAAAGGCGACCCGTCGTGGAAAGGAGGCAAAGGCAAAGCCATTATCGGTGCACTGAATTATCTGGCCTCCGAAGGGCTCAACTCCGTTTCGTTTTTGACGATGAATGTCGGCGGCGATGACTGCAACGTTTTCCCGTATGTCGATTACAACACCTTCGACCGCATCGATGTCTCAAAAATGGATCAGTGGGAGGTCGTTTTCTGCCATGCGCAGCAGCTGGGCCTTTTCCTCCACTTCAAACTGATGGAACATGAAAATCAGGGCTTGCTCGACGGCGCGGCCGTGGGCGCGAATACCAAGCTGTATTACCGCGAAATCATCGCCCGCTTCGGGCATCATTTAGCGCTCAACTGGAATGTCTGCGAAGAGAGCGGGGAATGGGGAAATATGAAAACGCCGCCGCAAATGACCGAAGAGCGTTTAGCCTGTGCGCAGAAACTTTATGAGATCGACCCCTATCACCACCACATCGTTATTCACAACGGAAATCCGTTCGATGACCTGCTCGGGCCGGAAAGCAAATACACCGGGGTTTCACTGCAAACCAACAAAAAGGATTTCAGCCGCGTACACGGTCAGGTTTGGCACTGGCGAAATGAATCCATTAAGGCGGGAAAAAAATGGGCGGTCTCCTGCGACGAACCCGGCGATGCCTCTTTCGCGCTTGCGCCCGATGAAAGCGACCCGGAAGGCATCAACCACAAAGACGCCCGCGGAAATGCCCTGTGGGGAACCTTTATGGCCGGCGGCTGGGGCGTTGAGTGGTACTTCGGCTACAAACTCCCGCACTCCGATCTGACCTGTCAGGACTATCGTTCGCGCGACCGTTTCTGGGACTATAACCGTATTCTGCTCGAATTCTTTGCCAACAACGATGTGCCCTATTGGGAAATGCAGCCGAACGACGATCTTGTCTCCGCCGGATATTGTCTGGCCAAAGCGGGTGAAGTCTATCTGGCCTATGTTCATGAAGGCGGTACGGTTGACTTCAATCTGCCCGGAGGCGACTATACGGTCAAATGGTTCAACCCGCGCACCGGCGGTGAACTGCAGAATGGGTCTCTGAAAGAAGTCAGCGGCGGCGATACCAACGTCGGAAACGCCCCCTCCGACCCCGAGCTCGACTGGGTGGTGCTCGTACGTAAAAAGTAGGCGCTTCCATCACGATCGTTAAAAGGGCGGGAGTATTCCCGCCCTTTTTGCATTTGGAAGGGCGGATATTTTCCGCCCGTACGCCCGCCGAAAAATTTTACCCTTGAAACAGAAATGAACCACGGATGAACGCGGACAAACACGGATGTTTCAACAAGATAGAGAAAAAGCGGAAAACACCCATGAAGTGAGCGGAAGAAGTGCCGTATACCCTTGGTTATCCGTGTCCATCCGAGTTTATCTGCGGTTCCATTCTCGAATGTAGGTTTACTCGTTCGGTTTCACATTCATTGAGATTGTGCCGTCGGTGACCTTAACCGGATAGGTTTTCAGGCAGGTTTTCGGCGGCTTGCGCTGTACGGAGCCATCGCGCAGGTCGAAACGGCCATTATGCTTCGGGCATTCGATCACATTGCCGATGACTTTTCCGGTGGCCAGATGGGTTTCGCCGTGTGTGCAGAAGCCGGCGCTGGCATAAAAGTCGCCCTCTTTTGAGCGATAAACTGCATAGGTGTTTTCTCCGTGGTCAAAACGAAGTACATCTTCCGGAAGCAGTTGTTCCGCATCGCCGACTTTAACCCAGCCTTCTGCATCCGGCGCGTCCGAAGAGGTAACAACCAAGGTCATCTCTTCAGCATTCTGCGTCGGTTCCGGTACGTCGCGCTTAACATAGTAACTCGCATCTTTGCTCTGTTTGATCACCGTTGGGATGATCTCTTTCCATGCGCTCAGAATACCGGGGTAAGGTTCGGGCATATCGTATGCCACGGCTTTGTTGAGCGCAGGCAGATTGTAGTAGGGCACCTGCGGAAACATGTGAT